>DUGW01000010.1 GCA_013331125.1 Candidatus Woesearchaeota archaeon
TAGACGTGGTGATGAGGCATACATACTCGGTTACCCGAAGGCCCTTGTCCGTGCGCAGACTAAAGGCATCGTCGCTGAGCCAGGGTTCAAGGCTTCAGATGGTTCAAGATATGATGCCCTTGATGTCACAGGCACATTCGGTAATTCTGGCAGTCCTTACTTCATCAGGAGGGGGAAGACTCTCTACTGGGCCGGCACTGTAGGTGCATTGATCCCTCATCGTGAGAGCCACACCTCTCTCTTCATGCTTGGTATACCTATCAGGCAGTACAAGGACCTTCTCACTCCTGTCGGGACAGATGCCAAGACCAAAGCTGGCAACACGCCAGGGGATGCTGGGAAGCCTAAGAGGTGATGTTCAGCAAAAAGAGNNGTGCTCGTATCGATGGCGCCCGCGTCGAAGACGTAAACGTCGATGGTGTCCGCCCTTCCCGGGTATATGTCCTGAGCGAACTTGGTTATGATACTGATTATTTCAATCCTGATGCCTATTCCAACCTTTTGAGGTTCATGCAGCAGGATAAGGGCATCACCGGTGTCATTGTCGACGGTGCTGTCACCCGTCTTGACCGTCCTGAATACCTGAACACCCTGTTGAGCTACTGGGAACGTCCTGAAGATGAATGCCGTAAGGCTGCTGAGGCAGTGCCTAACCGTGAGCAGTACCAGTCTATGCTGGAGACCCAGCTGAAGATTGTCGAGCAGCGTCTTAAGGAGCTTAAGTCTGNNCGACCGCCTCGCTGCACTCCGGCAAGAAGCACCCGAAGAAGCACGCGGAAGCCAAGAAGCAGGCCAAGGGCGGCAAGGCGACGGCCAAGAAGAAGACCCAGAAGAAGAAGTGGCAGCAGGATATCAAGGTCATGCAGTCTAATTATGATTCTCTTGGCAACGTCGAAGGTTCCGGCACCCAGCGTGGCAGCCTGAAGCGTCGTCTTGATTCACGCATAAGGAAGATCCAGAGCATCGACGGTGAGCTAACTGACCTCTATGAGGAGAAGAAGATCTACCGTGAGAAGAAGGTCCGTCCTGGCCATCAGCTCTTCACCCGCCAGTTCATCGATGAGCTCTATCAGCGCTACCAGGATGTCTGCGACCGGGTCGGTGTGGAGTTTGTCCGCTCCAGGTCCGTCCTGGATTTCGACGGTCTTGTCATCGACTATGCGCACAGCAGGCATTCCACCTGGAATCCTGTAAGGTCACGGGACTCCCAGATCATCAAGTCGATACATGGCAAGCTTGACAGCTTCGCAGGTATCGATGTCCTTCTTGAGTCCGGCCACTTCGGCATTGGCTATAAGCAGCTGCAGAAGATGCGCGATTCCCCTTCAGAGACCAATTTCAAGAACCAGTCTTCCTATGATTCTGACACTGATGATTCGCACCTCACCGTAGTGCTGGCCCTGCCTTTTGAGGACCAGGCGAGCATAGGCGCTTATGCCAAGGGCAGGAAGTCTGCGAGGATGAGCGGCGGTAAGCCTATGAACACCCGCAAGATAGCTGCCATGGACCGCTTCAACAATGATGGTGTCTCCGGCCTCACCATACTGACGAAGGATCCTGACGGTGTCGGCACAGAATGGATCCAGTACGGCAACTTTGTTGACGGTTCTGCCCTGGCCCAGCCGGAACAATACGCATTGGTCTATGCTACCTCTGATGAGCACATCGCTGCTCCGGAGTCTAACCCTCTTGTCCTTGACGGTTCTGTCGCTCTTTACAGGAGACTCCTTGAAGGTGATGCTGAGTTCAGGGGCAGGCCTGCACGTGCTGTCGGCTTCATGAACGGTGGTGATGTCGCCGAGGCGAACTCGAAGAAGTGGGACCATCGTTATCATCACAAGCGCAATCCTCATGATGTTTTGCAGGAGAACATCCGTCTCCTGAAGGATTTCAGGCCTGAGAGTGTCGATGATGTCATCGCTCTTGCCATGAAGATGACTGATGATGCCATGGGTGGCAGTGTCGAGTCCATGAAGGTCGTGCTTGACTGGGTCGCTGATTATTATGACCGTTATCTGGATCCGACTCTTGAGTCCAGCAGCCTAAGGTGGGCCCATGTCTCGACGACAGGTAACCATGCAGATGCCATCCTGCGTGATGTCGGTCTCAAGGAGTATGATTTCTTCCTCCAGAGGCTGAAGGCCCGCGGTATCGGCGCTTATGAGGTCGGCGTACCTGACTATTTCCATAAGCACGCGTCACAGAAGGGCAGGCTCGATGATGCCCGTGTCTTCCTTGGCGGCTACAGCAATGCGCGCGTGCTCCAGATACCTGATTATGGCCTTGACACCGACGGCAACGCTGTCTTCGGGCCGTTGAACATCGTGCTCCAGCATGACCCGAAGGGTTCTGACATGATCGGCGTCATAGGTTCTGGCAGGAACGCAGGAGCTGATGTCTCTCTTGCAGGCCACACGCATGACAACCGTCTCAAGCTCTATCGCACCGAAAACAACTGTTTCGGTGTCGCTTACAAACTTGCTACTTTGCAGGGGGTCTCTCCGACGGAGAAGTATTATGCAGGCTCGGTTCCTAGGACGCAGGCATCGCAGTGCCTGTGCATGCCTATGCGGGGGGACTTCTCAGAAAAGGCCATACCTGTGAGGCGACTCAGGGAAGAGGGGATGAAAGCTCTGCTAGAGACTGCCGCTGATGGGTTAGGAGGAAAAGATGGTCGTTGATGAAGCTGGACCAGGGCTTTGCGGATTTTTCCATGTCCGCGCCCAGCATCCAGGTGTTGAGATGTTTGTTGAAGGTGTTTGATATGCCAGACAGTGAAAAAGATCAGAAGACTGTGTTGCCAGTGCCCTCTTCCCCTTCTTGGCCCGAGGAGAAGCAGCAGATGCTGAAGGTGATCGAGAAGTACGCAGCTGTCTGCAGGAACCTTGAGGCCCAGAACGGTAAGCTGCGTGAGATGGTCGAGAGGATGAGGGAGCGTGCGCCTAAGCTTGATGACCTCTTCACCCATGACCGTGAGGGTGTCACTTTTGCCGACGTCGGCGGTCTTGGTCAGATCGTTGATCAGCTTCAGGCGTTCCAGTACGGGATTGTCTACTCTGGGGTCTATGAGCAGTTCGCTGTCCCGCCGCCTAAAGGCCTGATGATGCACGGCTCTCCTGGTACTGGCAAGACCATGCTTGCGCGTGCCATCTCCAACGAGCTTGAGGCCATGTTCGCCGAGATAAGGACGAGTAAGTTCGTCACGAAATGGGTCGGTGAGGCCGAGTCAAATTTCGAGAACATAATCGTCCAGTGCGAGAACTATTATCGTGAGCACGGGATAAAGGTCGTCCTTTTCCTCGACGAGGCTGAGCAGCTCCTTTCCAAGAGAGGTGATCGCCTCCACAGTCCGGTTTTTGACCGCTGTCAGGACGTCCTCCTCAGCTACATGGACGGGATAAACTCCACTCAGGGCATAATATACGTCGCTGCGACGAACCGTATCGACACTATAGACTCCGCCATACTGAGGCCTGGCCGTTTTGACTTTGTGCTTGAGATTCCCAAGCCGGACAAGAAAGGCGTCTATGACATCATGATGAAGCAGATCGCCTTCAGGGAGAAGAAGGCCAAGAGGGAGATCTACATGCTCGATGATCCTGAGGCCTTGGCTTGCAGGATGTACTCGTTCGGTGCTACCGGTGCTGACATCGCTGAGGTGTTGAGGTTGGCTTCGGAGAGGAAGGTACGTCAGGTGATTGAGTACGACGGTGATGGCGTCGTCGATCCATCTTATGTCTATGTCGACCAGCATGATGTCGAGGCTGTCATCAAGGGTTACGCTCAGAGGGTCACCGTAGATAAGCAGAGGCGCAGGATAGGTTTTGCCGTCGAGTAAGGTGATTGTTGAAGGTGGTTGTTGATGAAGATGGTTGAAGGTCTTTGTGGAAGGTTGGAGGACGCATTCATCGGTTATTGTGACCGGGCATCTACTGTCGCTGACGTGGTCAATGACATGCATGATACTTATCTTGCCCTGGGCGAGGATAGGGCAGGGACTGTCATGGCTGTTGGTACCATGGCTCTTGGTTATGCTTTCATGGTTTATTACGTAGCCAAGGATTACCTGGGTAGGCACGGTACTCGTTGATGGTCATGCCTGGTCTGATTATCATTTAAGGAATCGCTGAAGGTGATATGTATGTATCCGGAACTTGAGAGCTGTGAACATATTTTGGAGGACCTGTACTCCTATGCTTTGGACAGAGGGGTCTCCCCTAAGGTTGTCGACGATGCTGTGAACCGCGCCTATTGGTCGCATAAGAGCACTTACGACCGTTTCGAGAGGCGGCTTGACAGCATGGCATACCAGCTGAAGAGCCACCAGTTGGGCGTCCACCTGCTTGAGCATCATGTCAGGCCTGAGCTTGAGGACATCGTGTCCAAGAGTTGCTGTGGTGGTGGCTGTCATGGAGGAGGTTGATTGTCGCCATGGTAGATGATATGCAGAGGCAGCATTCAGAGCTTGTCGAGGATCTTGAACGCAAAGTCAGGTCGAGATATTCGATAACTGCCCGTGAGGTCCCTGTGTATAATCCAGCTACTGGTCTTNNGCTGGGACCTGTATGAGGTCAAGGTCGGTGATGATTTTCCCAAGGCACGTGCGCAGCTGGAGAGGCTGAGGTCATATCTTGGTGCCTGCGGTGAGATATCACTATATTATTACTCGGGAAGGAGGGATAAGGTTGTCAAGGTTGGATGATGTGGGATTCATAGGCAAGGATGTTGTGCGTGAAGGTGTTGTGAAGAGGCTTGGTCCTAAAGAGGTGAAGATACTCGGTTCGATAATAGCCGGCAATGGTCTCTTCGCCAGGCGCGACCTCTCTTTCAGGGAGCTTGCCCGCGCTGCAGATACCGACGAGAAGACAGCCAAGCGTCTATACAACAGGCTCTTCGCAGAGAACGTCTGCTCTCATGTGGTGATACCTAACTATTCCCTGCTCGGTTATAATGTCATGATGATCCAGAAGTTCAGTGTCAAGAAGGAGGCCTTGCCTGACATCGGTCTCCTTGTCGCCAGGATGATGTCACAGTGGAAGAACTGCATCGACTGCATGGAGACCTTCGACGGCAAGATACTGATGCGCAGTGTCTGGAAGAGTGCTCCTGAATTCAGGGATGCCAGGTCAGATTTTCATTCGCGCTTCGGTATCGACTGGCTTGAGAAGGAAGAGCTTGAGATGGTCCCTCTTGACACTAACAAGAGGATGTTGAAGATTGATTGTCTGTGGGATGATGATGAGCCTCAGTAGACTTTCGCG
>DUGW01000077.1 GCA_013331125.1 Candidatus Woesearchaeota archaeon
CTTTGAGCACGAAGTTCGCGCAGGAAAACCCAGAACTGCTATCACCAGAGATAGACAGGCCAGAGAAGGCACTGTTCGACTCACCACTGTCAAAACTGATAAGGATAATGAACTTCGTGCTCAAAGGACCGACACAGGAAGTGATGAAATGCGTAAAGATAATGACAAGGGTAGAGACACCATTCGAACTGCTGGATTCACAGACACCACAGGCAAAGTTCGTCATGAAGAGGTTCGAGAAGATAAACAAACTCTATGAAGACCTGCTGGCATACTCGATAAAACAAGTATCAAAATCAAAGATATTATTGGTAAAGTATGAAGAGAACAAGATGTCATTCTCAGGAGAGCTCGCAAACGAACTCCTGTACAGGTATCCCAACAAACTGATAATAGTCGGGCGCGAGAAATCAGGAGAGATGAAATGCTCTTTGCGGTCCGGAAAGGGGATAAACATCCCGAAGGTACTGGAGAAAGCGATGGATGGAGTGCAAGGCTATGGCGGAGGGCATGAACATGCCTGCGGAGCATGCATAAAAGTAGAGGACTTCAAGAGATTCGTAGAACAGATAAAAGAAGAGATCTAGAAAGGCGAAGACGAGACCTTGGTCCCGCACATAGGACAGTTCATAGGATATTTCTTCACAGAATCATGGATGAACGAGTGACGGCACTTGGAACAGGTATGCTTACGCTTCCCATCAGGGGTATAGACCTTAGGCTTGTAGGTCTTGGCAAGGACCTCATCATCCTTATCCCAACCGACAGGCTTGACATCCTTAGGCTCCTCCTTCTTAGGATTAAGGCGCTCCTTGACACAGTTAGGACAGACCATCATCCGATAGACAGGGTCAAGGACCAAGGCTGCGGAAGAGGTATGCTTACCGCAACGCCTGCACTTCACCTGGACTTCATTGCCGAGATACATGAGAAAGCAGTATGCAAGGAAATATTTAAGCATATCTGTGGCAGAATGATGATGACGAAGGCAATAATATATAAACCAAAACAGGCAAATAAAGGCCAAGAATACAGAAAAAGGTGATAAGATGAAAAAAACATCCATACCCATGATATTCTCAGCAGCCCTACTTATCCTCGCAGTGATAGCAGGCTGCAGACCTGCACAGCAAGCACAAGACACAGTCGACACCCTATCAGAATGCGACAGGATGAGCGAGGGAGGAAGGAAAGTGATGTGCTACGCGATGGCAGCAAACAAGATAGAGATGTGCGAAGGGGTAATAGGAAGGTTCAGAGACTCATGCGTACTGGCATTGGCAGAGACAGTATATGACAAAGAGAAAGTAAGCTATTGCTCATTGGCAGAGGCAGAAGGCAACAAAAAGATATGCGAAGCCCTGCTGATGGAAGACCCCCAGAAATGCTTCAATTGGGAGCAGGGATCAGGGACAGGCGCAGGGATAAGCATAAGGGACTGCATAGGACTGGTGGCAAGGAAGAACAAGGACCCAAGCGTATGCGATACCTTTGTCCAAAGGGCGCCAGAACTGCACAACCTATGCGGACTGACATCAGACCGCGAAGGCATGTTCGTGGCAGGGTCGCTGGAGAATGCAGAGCAATGCAAAAGCAACATAGGCTGAGCAGAAATATTTATAAAATCATTTGATTGAACCCATTTAAAAAGAGGTGATTGGCAGGCACAGGAGCAAAGTCGATGAGATAGTGCAGAATGTGATACCGATAGCTCTAGTGCTCCTTCTCACAGCAAGCATAGCAGAGCTGTTCTACGATGTCTCAGAATACTATCTGATGATAGACATATTCGACATGTTTGTCGTCATCATATTCGCAATAGACCTATTCTACAGGTGGAAAGAGACGCCTCACGCAGGAGAATTCCTAAGAAAACACTGGCTGGAGATCATAGCGACAATACCCTTCAACATGATATTCATAGGCGTGGACTATCTGATATTCCTACGGGCACTGAGAGGAGTAAGGATAGTGACAAGGATGACAAGGCTCGTGAGGTTCGCCAGGTTCTTCAGGCTGCTGAGATTCCCAAGGTTCATCAGGATGCACAGGCATATGAAGCCTACAGAGATAAGGGAAGTACAGCCTCACGAGAAAGAGATGAAAGGAGTCCTGAGCTTCAGAGTGATACTCCTGGTGACGATAAACTCGATAATGGGCACAGGCATCTGGTTCCTGACATCAGCAGGAGCAAAACACGCAGGACCTGCTTCTTTGGTATCATGGGCGATACTCTCAGTGGTGGCAGTATACATATCGATGTGCTTCTCAGAACTCACAGCCATGTTCCCGAAAGCAGGAGGAGTATACGAGTTCGCGAAACAGACATACGGAAGGTTCTGGTCATTCGTGATAGGATGGACAACATCTATAGCAGGATCAGTCACGATAGCGATGCTCATGCTGGGAGCACTGCAATACATGATACCGATCAAATACGCAGCATACTATGTGCCGATAGCAGTGGTGCTGATAGTACTATTCAACTTCGTGGCATACAAAGGCATGCAGACAAGCACATACATGCTAGTTACGTTCGCACTGGTCACGATAGTCACCATATTATCCGCGATAATACCAGGACTGTTCACATTCAACCTGGACAATTTCACACCATTCTTTGTATTCCCGGCGATAAACATACTGCTGGCGATATTCTTCATAGCAGAGACATTCTTCGGATGGGAAAGCGCGATATTCCTGTCCGCGGAGACGAAGAATCCCAAAAAAGTGATGCCCAAGGCACTGATAATAGGCACATGCGCGATAGCAGCGTTCGCACTTCTGCTGGCATTCTCAGCGATGGGAGTGATACCCTGGCAAAAATACGCAGAATCAGTGGCCCCGCTGAGGGACCTGGGAGGGGTGTTCTTCGGAGGTGTAGGACTGATAATATTCACGATACTGGTGTCAACATCGATAATAGGGGCAGTGGCAAGCTGGATAGTAACAGCACCAAGGCTGCTGATGGCACTGGCAGAAGACAAACTGTTCTTCGTGCACTTCGCAAAGATACACCCAAAACACAAAAGCCCATACGTATCGATAGTGTTCCAGGTAGTGGTGCTGTCAGTGCTGGTATACATAGGGGCAGGATCATACGAGACACTGCTCCACATGCTGATACCGATGATACTCCTGCTCTACTCAGCAGTACTGCTGAGCGTGGTCGTGCTGAGGGTGAAAAAACCCGAGATGCCGAGGCCATTCAAGGTGCCATTCGCGAAAGTAGGACCATTCGTGACTATAGCATTCATGGGATTCCTGATGTACATGTTCATAAGCCAGACACACGGATCCCTGGAGATAATCAAGATATCGATGTCACTGATAGCATTCGGAATACCAGCATACTTCTTCATAGAGATATTCTACGAACAGAGATACGTGAACATGAGAAGGAACTTCTGGGCAAGGATGTATCACGTGTACCATAAGATCCCGATGACAAGACCGCTGTTCAACAGGCTGATACACGCATGCGAGATAAATAAAGACTCAGTGGTTGTGGACTATGACTGCGGAGTGGGAGGGTTCACAAGGAAGATAATCAAGAAAGGCATCAAGTTCAAGAAGATATACGCAGTCGACAAGGCAGAACACGAACTGAAGATATTCAAGGAATACATGAAAGACAAGAGAGTGAAGATATTCCTCCGTGAATCATGGAGACTGCCAAAGGAGATAAAAGATGTGGATGTGTTCGTATCATTCGGATCATTAGGGTATATCGATGACATGCCAGGATTCATCAAGCACATGAAACAGGTGATGAAGAAAGGAGGAAGGTTCTGCTTCTACGTGAAGAACACATTCATCAACATGACACCCAATGCCCTGCTGGTAGGAGACAAGAAGAAGATACTCGCAATGTTCAAGACCGCAGGACTGGAAGCACAGTACATGAGGCACGGAAAACTGTTCAAGGAAGAGATATTCATATACGGGAAGAGATGACATGACACGATACCCGAGGATATCTGACACACCAGACAGGTTCGACAGGTCTGGAAATAAGCTATGCAGGAACTGCGAAAAGCCTGTCGGGGAAGGGAGAAGGCATTACTGTTCCAAAGAATGCATGGACAGATTCAACAGGGACCATACGTGGATGTTCGTAAGGATGGACGTGCTACGCAGGGACAAGTACAGGTGCAGCATCTGCAAGAAAAGGTCCAGGAAATCACAGCTGGATGTGGACCACATAATACCTGTGAAAGTAAGGGCTGACTTCTTCAACAAGAAGAACCTGAGGACGCTGTGCAAGGAGTGTCATAGGGCGAAGACAAAGCTTGATCAGGAAGCACTCATGTAGAAAGTATCATCTATCGTTCTTCTTTTTCGTCATAACAACCGCGCTCTCTTTCCGCGGATGGGCAGACAATAGAAGAGACCCCTTCTTCCACCAATATAACAGCGATAAGAGCAGCGCAGCAAACACAATCACCAATACAATATAGTATTGCCTTTTAAGCTGCTCAACCTGTTCATCAACTGGGACTTCTTTACGCTCCGGAACGATCTGCGTCCCTGCGATATCTGAAATCTGCAGACTTTTCATCTCAGTACCAGACTCTGCTTTCTCCTCAGAAGATATCTCCTGTGCAGAGCTGCCTGATGGTCTGCTTCCTACTGGCCTTTCTTCTGGTCTTACCGGAGGAAGCAGCTCGTAAGGTTTCACATATGTACACTCTCGCTGTTGAGCAGGCTTTCCTGCGGTGCCACTGCAGCTGCCTTTGTTGGTGCAGCTTCGTGTCTGTATCCTGCTTTCGGGACATTTTGCGGGGGTCCAATCAGTGCAGGCCCATCTGTAAGTGCACCTCACTCCACCACCCCCACCTACGGTCGGCTGTGCCGGCGGGCTAGAAGGACAGGGCATTGTGCTTGTAATGTTCGTGACATCACTCGTGTTGACGTTGCCAGCGTGGTCTTTGGTATGAAGAGTCAAAGTATAAGAGGTTCCACAAGCAAGACCTGTGGCATTGTAATAAGTATTCGTCGTGTTTTGAACATTAAGACCATTGAGATAAACCAAAGTAGCGTTGAAGTCAGCATCAACAGGAAGAACCCAAGACCAATCAACAGCAGTAGTGTTGACAAAATCACTCTTTAGATTAGTGACAGAAGCAGGAGGCG
>DUGW01000060.1 GCA_013331125.1 Candidatus Woesearchaeota archaeon
TTCCCGTCTAAGGATGAGCTCAAGGCATACATAAAGTTCCGTGAAGAGGCTGAGAAGCGTGACCATAACAGGCTTGGCCGCCAATTGGGCCTTTTCACCACAAGTGAGGTCGTCGGAAGAGGGCTTCCTCTGCTCGCCCCTAAAGGCGCTATCATGAAGATGACCTTGCGCAGGTTCATCGAGGATGAGGAGATCAAGAGAGGTTACCAGTACACCTCCACTCCTGTCATGACCAAGTCAGACCTCTACAAGATATCTGGTCATCTTGACCATTACAGGGACAGCATGTTCATCTTTGAGGTCGAGGGTCAGGAGATGTGCCTCAGGCCTATGACCTGTCCTCATCAGTTCATGATCTACAAGTCTGCCATGCACAGCTACCGTGAGCTTCCTATCCGTTATGCTGAGGTCGCTGATCTTTTCAGGCGTGAGCAGTCTGGTGAGCTTCACGGTCTCATCAGGATCTGGCAGTTCTCTCTTGCAGATGCCCATATCATCTGTCGTCCTGACCAGCTGGAGCTTGAGTTTGAGGGCGTGCTTGACCTTGTCAAGTATGTGATGGACACTCTTGGCTTCACAGATTTCTGGTATCGGTTCTCGAAGTGGGACCCTGCCAGGAAGGACAAGTACATCGACAATCCTGAGGCGTGGGAAAATTCTCAGGCCATGATGAAGCAGATCCTTGAGAAGCTGAACCTTGAGTATGTCGAGGCTGATGGTGAGGCTGCCTTCTACGGTCCTAAGCTTGATGTCCAGATGAAGAATGTCTATGGAAAGGAAGACACCNNCAAGAAGCATCAGCCTATGGTGATCCACAGGTCTTCCATCGGCTGCCTTGAGCGCACCATGGCCCTGTTGATCGAGAAGTATGCCGGCAAGTTCCCGCTCTGGCTCTCTCCTGAGCAGGTGCGTATCCTGACTGTCGCTGACAGGCATGATGACTATGCTGAGTTCCTGAAGGAGAAGTTCCATGATGCCGGTGTCCGCGTGACTTTTGATGACCGTGCAGAGTCCATCCCTAAGAAGGTCCGTAATGCACAGCTTGACCACGTGAACTACATACTGGTCATCGGTGACAAGGAAGAGCAGAACAAGACTGTCAATGTCCGTACCAGGGACAATGTCGTCCATGGGGAGAAGGACCCTGATGAGTTCCTCAAGGAGATCCTCGAGGAGATAAGGACCAGGAAGAGGGATTGAGTAAGACCTAAAAATAATTTTTGAGTTCGATATAAAAGAGTGTGAAAGACACTCCAAGAATTCTTGGAGATTTTGAGTGTGGTAGTTTGAAGATTGATGATAAGACAATTGAGAAAATACTTCAGGTTTATGATCCTGGCTTCAGGTTCTTGGTATCTGCAGATATCAAGTACCCGGAGACGCAAGGTGAGTTCCATGTACATGCACCGCCTTACTCGCCTTTGAACCTTCAGTATTTCACAGCGATAGAGGCGCAGTTCTGTCTCAATCAGATGGGCTACGCGGCACTCTATGAAGGTCTTCAGCAAGGCCGTTTTCCAGAGGTGGCTGGGAATGATTTCCGCCGTTTCATACCTCAAGAGACCCACTTCGCATACATAAAGACATTGGGTATAGATTTCAGGAGAGTCATAAGGATTGATGCGCCCATTTCAGGTTCCTTGATCCTGGAACAGAAAGAGCTAGGGAGATACTTCCTGAAACTTCATACCGAATTTGAGTTTGAGGGAGGGAAAGCTGGAGGTAAGTGCATCTTTGCTATAGGACCAGTAAAGACCAGGGATTAAGAGCAGGCATTCTTTAGGTTTTTCAGACTGAAATACTGGTTTCTCTCCCTTTTGTAAAAAACCTCATGAAAGGTATTAAAAGTGACCTCTGCGTATTACTCTCATTATAGTTGCACAGGATATTTGGGGTCATATCCAGCATAAATCCATCTTCCTTCGGAGATAGCTCGACGTGTCAGGGGGCCAAGTTCATTCTTGGCTTCTTGACATTTTTTACAGGATTCATCCTGTAGCTTGGGCTGTCTCGAAGGTCTCAATCTATTGCTACTGGTCCAAAAGAGGAGTCAGAAAAAGCGATAGGCTGGTTTATGCCCTTATTTCTCAACCAGCAGTTCATTGGCTGCATTATCCACCTTGGGATTCTCAGGCACTAACCTGCTCTCTGCCTTCTTCTCTTTCACTATCTGCGGTTTTGCCTGCGTGTTGAGCTGTATGAATGAGAGTCTCCTCAGAACGTCCTGGAGTATAATCAAGATGACGAACAGTCCCACAGCATACGCTCCCAACATCCCGAGGCTGTATGCGAGTTTCTCTATCCCGAAGTTGAACAGCAGTGTCTGTTTCAGTGCCATCTCTGATATCACGAATGGGTTCCACTCGACGAGTCTTCTCATCATCGATCCCATGGCTTCTGTAGGCAGCATCGTGCTTGAGAACAGCAGGAAAATGCTTGTGACTGTTATCGATGCCAGTGTAGATGTCGCCTCTGTGCTGAAAAGGAATCCTATGAACATGCCTATGATTATGAAAAGTGTCGCTATGAGGAACACTATCAGGAGTATCAGCCATATCGATGCCAGCACCGGTGTCTCGAAGAAGAATGCTGCGACTGACACGAACAGCACCAACTGTATGAACAGTACGCTGAGTGCTGTGAAGTATGTTGCCAGGCTGAATGTGAAGTAGGATGTCGGTACCAGGTTGTTCCTGAAGAATGCCTTTGATCTCTTCTCTCCTATCACGAGTATGCTTCCCAGCAGTACGGCTGTTATCATTATTATCAGCACCAAAAGGAGCGGGAACAGGCTGTTGAAGTGCGTGCTCTGTATCGATATCGGTTTTATCTCTGTCTTTATCGGGTTTGCTATGCCTTCTGCATCCTTGACCTTTATTGCGTCTATCTTCTCCAGTGCCTGGTCGAGTGTCGATTCGAGTATCCTCACATTGGTGTTCATGTCGTTTATGTCCTTGTTTATGCTGTCGAATATCGGCAGCAGTCCGTCTTTCTTCTGTTTCACGCTGTTGACTTTTGTCTCTGCCTCTTCGACTGTCATGCTGACTGTGCTGAGCGCATTCTTTATCGATGTCAGTTTGTCCACCATCTCTGTGGAATGCAGTCCTATGTTGGTGTCGAGCTCTGATGCGTCTGACTTTATGGCGTCTGCGTGGTCGTATATCGCCTCGACATCCTCGGTCACGTTCGTGTTGTTCACGTCTTCTACCTGTGATTCCAGCTGGTCTGCTGCCCTGATTATGTTGTCTGCCCCTGTCGTTATCGCCGTTATGTAGCCGTCCACGTCTGATCTCATGTCTGAGAAGTCGAACAGCAGCGCGTCTGCATCGGTCTTTGTCTGTGAGACATCAACCTCGAACGCCACTTCTACGTCCATGCCTGTGACATCGCCTCNNTCTTGCCGACTCCCGCCATCACTACGCCTATCTTGTCTTTTCCTGCCTTCACCTTGTCCTGCACGAACCACATCCTGTCCAGCAGGTCTCTTGTCAGGTCAGTGGTTATCTCTGCCGACCTTTCTGACACCCTTGCCTGCATCACGTCGAGTATTATCCATACAAGGCTCATCTGTGAATAGTCTACGTAGAATGTGACTGTGTTTGTCTGCCCTTCCTGCACTTTCATGCCTGGCGGGAAGACTACGCATGCCTGCGCCTCTGATCTCTTGACTGAGTTTATGCAGTTGTCCAGCGAGTCCTGCCTCTCCACCTTGAAGTTCTGGTTGATGAGTTTGTTGACCAGTGATTCTGAGAGTTCTGAATAGCTGTCTGAGTATATGCTTGCTGTGAGTGTGTAGTTGTCTGTATGGGAGTATGCTAGCCCCAGGAGTGATACCAGCAGCAACGGTCCTATGAATATTATGAGTGCTGAGGTCCTTGACCTTACCAAAAGCCTGAAGTTCTTCGCTATCAGTTGCAGCAGTTTCATATCTGCAGTTCCTCCTCTTTCTTTGCCAGCATCTCGAATATCTCTGTGAGGTGCGCCTCTGATATGTCCAGAGATAGTATCCTTTCATCTATCTGTTCTATGAGTTTCAGTATGCTGCTCAGGTTCTTCCCTTCTCTCCTGGTGTACACCACCAGCACGCCTTCTTTCTCGAACATCTTGTCTATGACCAGGCTTTCCCTGCGCAGTTTCCTCATGAGGTTGTCGTAGTTCCCGCTTTCGAGCCTTATCCTTACCTCTTGGTATCTTGCGAACAGGCCCTTGAGTTCTTCGAGTGATCCATAGCCGACTATCCTCTTTCCGTGCAGTATCGCTATCTTTGTGCATAGCTGCTCTATCTCTTCGAGTATGTGTGATGCGATGAGTATAGTGGTGCCCTGTTGGTTTATCTCCTTGATGAGCGCCCATATCTGTATCCTCATCACCGGGTCCAGGTCTGAAGTCGGCTCGTCGAGGAACAGTATCTTGGGTTCGTGCAGCAGTGCCAGTGCTATGTCGAGCCTTCTCTGCATCCCTCCTGACAGCTGTGCTGACACTGTCTCTTTCTCGTCTTCAAGCCCTACCATCCTTAGGAGTCTTTTCATGTTCTCCTGCAGTCTCTTTCCGCAGATCCCGTGCATGGATCCATATAGCTTCATGTTCTCCTCTACTGTGAGATGCTCGTAGAATGATGGTGTCTGTGATGCGAACCCTATCTTCTTCCTTGCTCTTGTGAGGTTCCTGTATACTGAGACATAGTCTGGTTGTTGTGGAGCATCCTTGTCGAACAGCACGTCTCTCCTTATCAGTACGTCTCCGCTCGTCTGTTTGAACACTCCTGCCATGAGGTGGAACAGTGTTGACTTTCCGCTTCCTGACATGCCCACCACGCCGAAGATGTCTTTCTCTTCGACTTCGAAGTCTACATCTTTCAGGACCAGTTTTTTCCTGAATCTCTTGCTCAGGCTCTTGACTGAGAGGAACGCCTTGTTCTCCAGGGACATGCTCATGTCTATCTTTTCTTTTGCGCCGTCTTTGGATGCATCCTTAGAATCTTTTCCTTCTTTTACTTCCTTCTTCCTTGAACCTTTTCTTTTTGGTGCAGTATTTGTATCACTGGTTTCAGAACTAGACTTACCACTACTCACCTCTTTTTTCTTTGCCATATTCCTTTAAAAAGACCCTATTAGGCTATATAAATTTTGCCCTTTTGAGTGGCTGGTTTCAGCTTCTTAAGACCCCTAGAAACCATTCCAGACAGCCTTAACATTTATAAAGAAGCCTTGCCCCCGCCTTCCAATGGTACTCGAGAACCTTGGTTCAAGCCTTAAAGAGACCTTGAGCAAGATAAGCAAGGCCGTCTTTGTGGATGAGAAGTTGATAAATGAGCTTGTCAAGGATATCCAGAGGGCTCTTCTTCAGTCTGATGTCAATGTCAAGATGGTCTTTGAGCTCTCCAAGAAGATCAAGGACCGTATCAAGAATGAGGATGCTCCTGCAGGTCTTACCAAGAAAGAATATCTTATCAAGATTGTCTATGAAGAGCTTGTCAACTTCCTGGGTGAGAAGCCTGCTGCTATCGAGATCTCGAAGAAGCCTACCAAGATCATGCTTGTCGGTCTTTTCGGTCACGGTAAGACGACCACGTCTGGCAAGCTTGCCAAGTATTTCCAGAAGCGCGGCAACAAGGTCGCTTTGATTTCCACTGATACCTGGCGTCCTGCTGCTTATGAGCAGCTTAGGCAGCTCGGTGCCCAGATCAATGTCCCTGTCTTCGGCAATCCTAAGGCCAAGCATCCTGTCGATGTCTATGAGGAGTTTGAGCCTAGGTTGAAGGAGTTTGATGTCGTGATCATCGATACTGCTGGCCGTGATGCCCTGAATGATGAGCTCATCGATGAGCTGAATGACATCAACTCTGCTGTCCAGGCTGATGAGCGTCTTCTTGTCATCGGCGCTGATGTCGGTCAGGCTGCTGAGAAGCAGGCAGAGACCTTCCATGAGACCTGTAATGTCACCGGCGTGATAATCACCAAGCTTGAGGGTACTGCCAAGGGCGGCGGCGCTCTGATTGCGTGCAGCATCACTGGTGCCAAGGTCAAGTTCATCGGTGTCGGCGAGA
>DUGW01000014.1 GCA_013331125.1 Candidatus Woesearchaeota archaeon
ACGATTTCCAAACGCGAAAGCGTGGCTTAGCGAACTCTCGAACCTTCTTGATGAGGGTCGGGACTGACCGAAAAGCTATCCCGGGGATAACAGAGTTGTCGCGCCCGAGAGCTCGTATCGACGGCGCGGCTTGCTACATCGATGTCGGCTCTTCCTATCCTGGGCGTGCAGAAGCGCCCAAGGGTGGGGGTGTTCACCCATTAAAAGGGATCGTGAGCTGGGTTCAGAACGCTGTGAGGCAGTTTGTTTGATATCTACTGGAAATGTTGGGTGTCTGAGTGGAAGGATCTTCTAGTACGAGAGGAACGAGGGTCCGAGGCCTCTGGTCAACCAGTTGTCCGACAGGGCATGCTGGGCAGCTACGCCTTAAGGGATAAGTGCTGAAAGCATCTAAGCACGAAGCCTACCGCAAAAAGAGACACTTTGGACACGGATAGAAGATCCGTTTGATAGGCACGGTGTGTAAGTACGAAGCTTCGGCGACGTATTCAGCATGCGTGTACTAACCGTCTATACCTTGTACTTCCTATGTGTGGTTTTCATTATTCTATCAGCAATGATAGATTTGATCCGGCCGCAAGGCCGGATTATTTTTTCTATTTTAGAAAAACCGAATACTAGCGTGAGCTGTATTCTGCAGATTTCCATACACAACATTTCATTATAGCGTTAGCTCTTTTCGGTCATTTCCACCAAGAAGATATTTTGCTCTCAACGTTTGGGCACAAGACAAAAGCTATTTTCCGCCGCTGTCGGAAACAATCTAAGGAAAACCAGGTTTTCCGAAAAGCATTCGAAGACTTCAAAACATTTTCAATACACCCTGCCAAGATTCCAAGAAAACTCCCATCAGGCTTATTAACCTCAAAAACAACATATTTCTTATGCAAGCGAATTATCGTGAACTCAAGATATGGAAGATCGCTATGGACTTGGTCCCGGCGATCTATCAGGTGATTGCTGCTCTACCTATAGAGGAATCCAACAATCTCAAGGATCAGATGCGCCGCGCCGCCACTTCGTTGCCTCTCAACATCGCAGAAGGTGCCAGTAGCAAGTCTATGAAGCTGTACCTGACGCATCTTAACTATGCGTATGCGAGTGCTCAGGAGTTGACAGTGGCGCTCATGCTTTGCTATAAGTTGAAGTATCTTGAAGAAGAGTTTTTCAAGAGGATCTTTGACCAGATGGACAGGTTCAACCGTGCTTCCTATAAGTTCATCTTGAATCTTGAACAGAAAGAATCAAAAGAGAAGTTTGATTTCTGACCCTAAGCCGCATGCCCTACCCGCACTTCCGTTGCTTTCGGCTCTTCTGGTTTCATCCTGTTTGCCAGTCCGTGCAGGTCTATCTGTTCTCTTCTCATCTGCGCCTCGATGTTGATCAGCAGTTTCTGGATCATATGATGGACCTTCTCGATCTTATCTGTGAGGTGTTGCCATTTGAGTTCTTTTGCCTCTCTCTCCATCGCCTTGAACAGTTTCTCTGATGTCCTTATGAGTATCTTTGATTCGTGCAGCACGCTGTGCAATGTCTCTATCTCATCATGGTATTCTGCCATGAGCTCATGGAAGTTCTCTTTGAGCTCTGTGAACTTCTCCAGGGTGTTTGCCTTGAGTGCTGCCTGGAACTTATCAGTGGATTCCTTGAGCAGGCTCTCTAACCTGTCGAGATGTATCGACTGTATCCTCATCCTTCTGTACTCTCCTCTCGTCGACACTATTGTCAGCTCTTCCAGCTCCATGAGTCTTCTTGCCTGGCTCTTAGATACTACCCAGTAATGTTCCATCGTGTCTGCTATGCTCTGGACTATCTCATATATCTGGTGTCTCATGTGGAACTTTGCAGTCTCGTCCAGCCCTGATCTCCTTATCCTGTCTGATAGTCTCTCAAGGTCCTTGGCGTGTCTCCAGTACAGCGTCATGTCGCAGAACTCTGTTGTCTTCTGCGTATTGAGCATATGTTCAAGGTGGCTTATTGACCTGTTGAATACGGACTCGATCTCATGCAGGATGACGTGGTTGAACACGACTTTTGTGTCTTTCTTGTGGGCTTTCTCCAGCTTCTTCTTGAGTTTCCTGTGTCCTTTCTCTATGTCTTTCATATCTACGCCGAGATGCTTCAATGCCACTCTCAGCTCCTGCTCTTTCGCCTGCCTTTTGCCTCGGAGCGCCAACAGGTCACCATATGCTGCGTAGAACTCTCCGATCATCGCCCTTATGTGGATGATCTGTGTGTGGTTTCTTGCTCCTACAAGTTTGTAGGATTTTCCTGGGAATATTCTGGGGGTCCATACCATTTCAGAGACACCTTAGGTTGTTGTGTAAGATGAAAAAAGATTGATGATGAAGATAAAGCATTCACATCTCCATCGCGACCATCGCTATCATGAGGAAGAGTCCCTCGATCATGAACACGATGTAGAAGAGCATCGAACCCAGACCGCCGAGGAAACCCAATGAGAAGAATTCTGGTCCTATCCCGAATCCGCGCAGGAGTGGAAGCACACCCAATGTCAGGCAGACGAATGCTATTATCGTGGATACGAAGCCTATAGGGTTTGAGTTTGTTATCTCGATTATTGAGTTGACAACGAGATATAATGCTCCTACTGCGACTATCCATCCGAATATGGTCACTGGCAGGAAACTGAGGCTGAACCATGTTGGACCGATCTTGAACTTTGCGAGAACAGGGAATAATCCCATGACAAAAAGAACCAATCCGACTATGAAGCTGAGCACGTCTTTGAACTCAATCATTTAGGTTTCACCTCTTACTCAATAAATCCTAGTCAAGTTCCTTTATAAATGTTTTGGTGCTTCTGGTTGTTTGCGGGTATAAAGAAATATTTAAATACTTAAAAAGGAAGTATCTTCTTATGGACAGGCTCCAGATACCTAAACCTGAATTCAGGAAGAAGCATGTGAATTGGTACCAGGCTATGGTCATCATCCTTGCTGCGTTCCTGTTCGCCACGTTCCTTCAGACCTTGTCTTCAGGCGCCACTATTGAAGGTTATTCTGTCATCGGTGAGCCTATACCTGACGACCATTCGTTCTCTGGCACCACTGCCTTGTTGGTCGTGATATTTGCCTTCTTCGGGCTGTTCATCATCATCGTCACCAGAAAGCTCGACTACAGGAGCAACCCATAAGTTTATTTATTACTGTTTTTCTCACAGGGCCATGATCCATTAGGGGCCGTAGTGTAGTTTGGACATTCCAAACCTGCGGTTTGCAGGGTTGCTTTGGGACAACTATCACCGGCGCTTGGGGCGGATTGGCGTCTATGCCATGATTCCCAGAATGCGTCTGACCGGAGTTCGAATCTTCGCGGCCCCATTTTTCTTTATACTTGCTATCTGGTCATGACAGATCAATCTAAGAATTCTTCATTGATAAAAAATAGAGGATGCGGTGGCCCGAAGCAAGGAGAAGCTGGTTGGCCACTGCATCCAGGTGTTGAGAGATGTCTTCCCGTAAACGGAATTGACTATGATCAGTTCGGTCTCTTGGTCCTGCGGAGCACGTCCGCCTCCCAGTCTTTCATGAGACCTGGTCTTGTGTTGTCCATGTCGATATCAGGCTCGAACTCTTCCATGAAGTCACGTTCAATCCTTGCTAAGATATCCGACTTTCTAGGAGTTTTCATGTTGTATCCCCCTATGCGGACAACTCTCAACTGCTAATTATAATACATAGGACTTATTTATAATTATCCTTTATATTTTATAAAGTATCAAAATACTTTATAAATTATACAAAAAAAGTAAGTTTTATATATAACTATTAATAGCTTAAAGGACGTTAATCATAAAAATCAATACGGATTGTATGTTTTAGGGGGGATAAAGATCAGACGGAAAGTAATACAGATAGCAGGCTCCACACACCTTATTTCTATGCCTAAATCATGGGTGACACAGAACAAGGTCAAGAAAGGTGATGAGTTAGAGATCACTGAGCAGGGGAGTAAGTTGATAATATCATCTGACAGTGCGCAAGAGGTCTTATCTACCGTCATCGATGTCACCGGCCTTGACAGGACGTCCATATTGTTCTATATCCGAAGCGCGTATAGGCGTGGCTATGATGTCATCGACATAAGATATTCAGAGCCTCACACCAAACATCTTCGTACAGGTGCCAAGAAGAAGATCAGTTCTGTGGTCCATGAAGAGGTCTCCCGCCTTGTAGGGGTCGAGGTCATCCAGCAGAAAGAGGATTCGTGTATGATAAAGAGCATCTCGCAGACGACCTCTGATGATTTCCAGAACATATTGAGGAGGATATTCATACTCTTGACAGATTTTGCTGATGATATCTCTAACGGATATAAAGAGGCGAACACAGGTCTGCTTGAGAGTGCCGAGGAGAAACATGATAACATCACAAAATTCATCAGCTATTCGCTCAGGCTGCTGAACAAGACCAATGATTACAGCCCGTCCGAGAGGACGATGATGTACCACGCAGTCGCCAGTCTGGAGAACATTGTCGATGCGCTCAAATGGGGTGGTCGGCGCGGTCACCAGTCAAAGAACAAAAGATTCAACAAGAAGACCTTAGAGATAGTGGAGATGATAATGAAGTCAATTGGCATGTATTATGATTTCTTCTATAAGTTTGACAGCAGGAAGGTCGGCGTCCTCTATAAGCACAGGCACGACATAAGGGAAGACATAGAGAAGATTATAGGGACCTTGCCGATAGGGGAAGCAATCATAATCAACGAACTGTCAAGGATCCTCGAGACGATAGTGAGCCTCACGGAGATAAAGATGGGGATGGAGCAGAGCAGATAGTTGATTATTCTTTTTCAAGAATGTTTTGAAACCACCTATTCGCCGAGCTTCAGGTCTAATGCGTAAGGGATAGAAGAGTTGCTTGCCTGTTTGTCTGTCAGTGCATACCTTATCGTACCTTCATTATCATTCGTTCCCAACACCCCTATTCCAGGAAGGTACTTCTCCAGGATCTGGAGGATCTGTGGCCTCTGTCTCGCAGCATACTCATTGAAAGTCACAGTCGAGACACCGCCTTCCGTCCTCATTGAAGTGGCATAGACATTCTGTAGGAGATGCCCTGTCATCATAGGATCCCCTGACTGCCTGATTATCTGGTCGCTTCTCCTGAAAGGGACTTGCGTGGATGCCTTCAGCGCAGTCCTTAAAGTGATATAATCAAGTCCAAAAAGTTCCTGCGTGACCTGATGTACGAACATGAAATGTGACTTCTTCGGATCTATAGGCCATCTTGACCTGACCTTCTGATAGAATTGGACGATGCCCCTGAACTTCCGGACAGCGCGGTCCACTGCACGTATGACCTGCTCGCCCATCACATCATCTGCCTTCTCCTGGGCATCAAGACCTGCAGGTGAATCGTTAAAGATTACATATTCGCATTCACCCTGAAGTTTTTGGTAGAAATCCCACTGGCTTTTCACCTGGTTCAATCTTGTATTTCTCTCATCTCCGTCGCAATCCCTCATGAAATTGAGCCTGTCCTCAAGCATCTCTGGTTTTGAGGTCGTGAGTATCACAGGGACTATGCGTAGATTTGTGCCGTCAAACCTTTTTTGGGCTTTCAATACTGAGTCAGGGAACGTGAAAGTCAAGAGGGAATCTCCTCTGTTTATTGCATCCTCTAGATCCTGTTTTATTATGCCGTATTGGACAGGCTGTCTCCTTCCATCATCATCTTCTGCATAATCTGTCTGGTATTGCAAGAAATAGAGTTTGCCTTTCAGTCTGGCATCGAACTCCTCAGGCGATATCAATCTTCGGGAGACATCATGTGCTGCCCTTCTTGGCCTTGTGGTGTCTTTCTCTACGAAAGTGATGTCACTCATTATGTCTTTGAGGCCTCTTATCATTACCGACTTTCCGCTGGCGGTCGCTCCCATCAGAAGGAACAGGTATGAATCAAGAGAGTCACGTATTATGAGGCTCTGTGAGTCTCCAGCCCGTCTTTCAAGCACAGTTTGCACTATTGATGGTCTGCCTATGTTCAAATCTGAATCTAGAAATTCATCTGAAGATTCAGCCCCATCGTTTTGATTCCCCATCAGAGTATCCCCTTATAAGTCTCAGCAATTACGTCTGATATTTAAATATTACTATTGCGCAGTGAAAACGCCCAGACTGCTGAATTTCGCTTTTTAAAGCTACAACAAGCCAAAACAAAAACGAAACACGACTGCAGAAAGTTTCTGGACATCTCTCAATCAGATCACTGTATCTGCATGCTCTCTTTTAACCCTGAATCAATAGGTGTATAATCTCATTCTTTAAATTTTCTATAGTCTTTATAAAGACGAGTCCAGAACTCTTGAGCGTATTCTCCACAATGCGGATCTGTTCTTCAGAAGAGATATCAGTCTTGCTGATATAGAGAAAGACAGGCTTACCCCCTTTCAACACCCTCGCGAGAAGCCTCTTCTGGTCCTGAAGCGGATAGGTCTCTGTCGGGTCAGCGACAAACACCACCAGGTCAGCACAGTACTTTATCGACAGGTATGCCTGCTTCTCTATCGGGTTCATCTTGTCCACCCTGTCAAGTGTCCCTGGCGTGTCGATGAACTGCACCTTCTCCCTGTTCATAGTGGCATACCCGACATTCAGTTTCTTGGTCGTGAAGGCATAGTTGGATATCTCAGGTGCGCTTCCGGTCAGTTTGAGGAGGAGTGTCGTCTTCCCGACGTTCGGGAAGCCTGCTATGCACACCGTCGGCATGCCTGATTTTATCGACGGGTAGTCTCTCATCACCTGCCTTGCGTGGTCAAGGTATTTGAGGTGCTTCTTCACCTGTTTCATGATCGAGCCCACCCTTCCGTAATATTCTGATGAATAGTCGCTTATCTTCCTCAGGTGCTGGCATTTCCGGAGTTTCCCTTCATATTTGCCTGAGAACTCATCGATCTTGTCCATCGCCCACTTCACCGAACCCAATGCCTTTTTCAGGTCAGGGTATTCGAGTGTCGTCCTGACAAGCTCATTGTAGAACTCTGTCAGCGAGTCCAATGACGGAAAGCTCCTGAGTATCCCCATGAGGTGCCTGTCGAGCACCCTCTTTATCTCCTTGATCCTCGCGAGCTATCCCCGCTTCACCTTCTCGAGCCTGGGGCCTCTCACCTCGCTCTTGACCATGCTGCTCTGTTTCTTCGCCCTGCTGAA
>DUGW01000094.1 GCA_013331125.1 Candidatus Woesearchaeota archaeon
CATAATAGATTTCCTGTTTCATGAGTTCTCTTGCCTTCTCAATGGTCATGCCTTTCTCCTTTCGAATCTCTAAAAGCTCCTGAGAATATCTTTCAAAATAGTCCTTATTGGCATCACACAAGTGGTCCACAATCTGCAGATTGCCGATGTTCAAACCAAGTTCGGATATCCTTTTCCGTATGCTATCTTCAGTCCCTATGAGAATCGGTTTTGCAGTCCTTTCTTCTATTATCTTTTGTATTGCGTTCAATGTCCTTTCTTCTGTTGATTCTGGGAACGCAATCCTCTTTGGGTCAGAACGGGCCTGCTCCTTTATCTTTTCAAGGAAATCTTTCATTGCCACACCTCTTTTTGGGAATGATCAGATTATTCTGCATCAGACCTTATCAGCAAGGTCATTAAAACACACATTATCATAACATATATAAATCCTGCTTATTTGGGTAGTCAGATATGGCCCTGTCAGATTACGCATGGAATCCTTTCAAGGATTACAGTACGGGTAAATTTCTTAGCAGTTATGGCTCTTGGGTAGGCCGCGAAGGGAAGATAATGGAATGGCTCACCCAGAAGACTGGTTTTGATGCCTGGCCTATCATGGTCGTTGTCATGATTGTCGCTGCCGGTCTTCTTGTCCGTGATGCCCGCAAGGTAAAGGAAGAGGGTGCAGGGATTCTTGTCTTTCCCATCGCCTTGCTTTTTGTGACAGGTAACTTCGTCGTTGGTCAGGCCATGGCTACCATAATGTTGTACGCTGCTCTTGGGTTCCTTTCTTTCTCTATCTTNNATTTTCTTGCGTCTTGGTTTGGTCGTTGTAATCTCTCTTCTGCTGTTCGGCAATTGGATGGTGGGCATCCTGATGGGTGCTGTCGCGACTGTCATCGCAGCCAGCATCAAACTGATGATCCGTAGGAAGGAGCGCGGCTCTGCTGCTGAGCGTCATGCTCTTACACAGGCAGGCTATCAGGTTAAGCCTGAAGAGAAGATTATCTCCCGCGAGCACAGCGTTGAGAGTCAGGCAGACAGGCTCGGGATGCTCGGTGAGGCTACTGAAGCGGCAGCGAGTGCTGAGGAGCGTAATGTTGAGATGGAGATCCACGCTGCTGCCTTGGCTGCCGGTGTTGAGGAAGTAAGTGATGCTCAGAAATCCATGAACCAGGCAGGCATGACTGCTGAGGAACGCAACCTGAAATATNNAGGACGAGGAATGGGCTGAGAAGCAGAAGCAGCATGCTGAGAAAGTGATAGCCGGTGCTTCTGATGTGATGATTGATGCTTCTGAATCTGCTCATTCTCTCGCAGGTCTCGAGATCTATGCTGAGAGGGAGACGCGGGTGAAGGTCGGTAATGCCACTAAGGCCCTGACCAACAGGATTGAAGGGATGAAGAGGAAGATGGCGAACCTGGCTGCGCATGCAAAGAATGCTGATCCTGCTGTTAAGAAATCTATAGGTAGGCAGATTGGCAAGGTTGAGGACGAGGTCTCGAGACTTGAGGCTTCCAAGAACAAGATAATTGATATCAGGAACAAGATTCTTGATGTGCTGGCCAAGGGCAGAAGGGTTCTTCATGTAGTCAAGGAGGATGCCAAAAAAGTGGAAGGCCTTGCCAAGGAGGTCGGTGCTATCGAGAATTCCATGGAGAAGGCTGAGAAGCATATGGATGAAAGCATCAAGAGGATGCGTGAGGCTCACAATTCTTTCCAGGCAGATATCGCCGCCATCGATCAGGGCGCTTTGCCTGAAGAGGTCCTCATCAAGGCCCGGGGTCATGCGACTGCCATCTTCGAGGAGATCAAGAAGTTCATCGATATGGCGATTGTTATCCAGCAGAATGATGTCCTTCCGATGATCCAGAAGAACTCTCAGATCCTTCAGACATCTTTCAGGATTGAGAAGGCTGATAGGTTTGCCAGCCGCGTCCAGAAATTTGTGAATGATTCTTTGGAACAGTTGGCCATTGTCCTTGCTGCTGTCGGGACTCCGCAGGAGAAGGCTGAAGCTGAGAAGCTCAAGAAGGTTGATGAGTTCCAGAATGACATAAACCGTTATGCTGAGAGGAAGGGCAAGAAGATAATGGCTGAAGTCAAGAAGAGCTACGGCGACCTTGGAGAGGCGATGAAGGCTGCGCAGACTCAGCTCCAATATCTTAATGCGCAGAAAGGGAAGGTTGACGCTGCTGAGAAAGAGACTGCTAGTGCTCTTGACAGCGGTCTCAAAGAGCTTGGCGAGATGAGGAAGAAGCAGGCAGCTCAGATGGAAGGTGCTTTGAAGCAGGCATCCAATGACCTTGCCAAGGCGCAGGCTGCTGAACGCCGTGAGAAGAGAGCTGCCTGATGCTTTTGATATTATCGAGGCTGCTTAAAAATTTTATATATCCTTCTTATAAAACATTATGAATAGTGTGATTCACCTAGAGGAGTAAAAAACCGTAACATATATTAAGTAGTAGTAGTTGGTTTACTCATCTTAGTGATAAAATATTCGGATTAAAAAAGGGGGAGGTCATTAACATGATTGTAAAAGAAGAATTTCTGAATAAGCTACGCCGTTATTTCTCATTGAATCTTTACGAGGTGAAAATCTGGACCGCATTGCTTTCTCGTGGCGTCTCTACTGCGGGTGAACTTTCTGACATCGCTAATGTCCCGAGATCACGATCCTATGATGTTCTCGAGTCCCTCGAGAAGAAGGGCTTTGCCGTCACCAAGTTAGGCAAGCCTATCAAGTATATCGCTGTTCCTCCAGAGGAGGTTCTTGAGCGTGTGAAGAAGCACATGAAGAAGGAATCTGAGGAGAAGGTCAAGCGCCTTGACGAGCTCCGCGGGACTGAGGTCTTGGGCGAGCTTTCGTCTCTCCACACACAGGGCATCGACCTCATCGAGCCTTCTGATCTGTCTGGTGCTCTTAAGGGCCGCCATAATCTTTACAATCATCTTGAGCTTACATTGAAGAATGCTAAGGACTCTGTGTCTATCATGACGACCACCCAGGGTTTCCTGAGGAAGGCTGAGGGTCTTAAGCCTGTTCTTGAGAAGTTGAAGAAGCGCGGCGTCAAGGTGCGCATAGCCGCTCCTCTTACCAAGGATTGTAACTCTGCTGTCAAGGATCTTTCTGGTCTTGCTGAGATCAGGCATACCAACAGCAAGGCGAGGTTCACCATCGTTGACAAGAACGAGGTCGTCTTCATGATGATGGATGACGGTGAGGTCCACCCGACTTATGATGTCGGTGTCTGGGTCAATACCCCGTTCTTTTCCAACGCCCTGGAGTCATTGTTCGACATGGCTTGGAAAGGCATGAAGCCTTCTAACCCTGCTCTCAAGTGAGCAGATATTTTTTCTTTTTATCGTACATTATTTCTTTCAGGATTCTTTGAAACCATCCGGAAAGTAGTGTTGGCGCCGACACTCTATCAATAACTTTTTATATACCTCCCTTCTCTGTCTCTCTATGGATATATCCATCATAATTGAATCCCTGCATCCTTTGGAGCAGAAGGTCCTCCCTTTCCTTGCCTCTTGCAGGACCCTTGCAGAGCTCTCGCAGAAATCATCTCTCTCTGAGGTTGAGGCCATGCGTGCCATGCAGTGGCTTGAGAACAAGCAGGCTTTTAAGATATCTACTGAAGTCCGTGAGGTTGTCAGACTTGATGCCAATGGTGAAGCGTATCTTAAGGATGGTCTTCCTGAACGCCGTTTCCTTGATTCTGTAAAGGATAAGGAGCTTCTGTTGGCTGACATCGCGAAGAAGGCCTCTCTCTCGAAAGAGGAGCTTAATGCCTGTATCGGTCTTCTGAAGAAGAAGGCTGCCATCGATTTTGCTCATGGTAATATCTCTATCACAGAGCATGGTAAGAAGATTCTCAGTAAGGAATGGCTTGAGGAATCCCTCCTCAAGAAGATAGGGTCTTCATCTGTGACTGTCGATTCTCTGGCTCCTGAGGAAAGGTTCGCTTTTGATATCTTTATGAAGAGGAAAGGCATCATCATCCCGGTCGTTGAGAAGACCAAGTCATACGAACTGACTGATCTTGGAAGGCAGCTCGCATCTGCTGATATCTCTGCCAGTGACTCGATTGACCGTCTCACTCCTGCAATGTTGCGTGATGGTTCATGGAAAGGTAAGAAGTTCCGCCGTTATGATGTTTCTATAAATGTCCCTAAGGTTTTCCGCGGTAAGCGTCATTTCGTCAACCAGGCGACTGATTATGCGCGTCGGGTCTGGATCGATATGGGCTTCAAGGAGATGGAAGGTCCCATGGTGAATACCTGTTTCTGGAACTTCGATGCTTTGTTCACTGCTCAGGACCATCCTGTTCGTGATCTTCAGGACACTTTTTATCTCAAGAATCCTGCGAAAGGCTCGCTTCCTGACAAGAGGATTGTCTCGCGCGTCATGGCCATGCATGAGCATGGTGGTGATATCGAGAGTACTGGTTGGCAGTATGATTGGGATGATGAGACTGCTCGCCGTCTTATCCTTCGTACGCACACCACAGTCCTTTCTGCCAAGACTATCGCTGCTTTGAAGAAGGAGGATTGGCCTGCCAAGTTTTTCGCTCTGGGCCGCAATTTCAGGAATGAGGCTCTCGACTGGTCTCATCTTTTTGAGTTCAACCAGACCGAGGGAATTGTCATCGACCCTAACGCTAATTTCCGCAACCTTCTTGGCTACTTGAAGAGGTTCTTCGCCAAGCTCGGTTATCCTAAGGCGAGGTTCAGGCCTGCCTATTTCCCTTACACAGAACCTAGCGTCGAGATTGATGTGTTCCATCCTGGCCATAACAAGTGGATTGAGCTAGGCGGTGCTGGTATCTTCCGTCCTGAGGTCGTCGAGCCTCTGTTGGGTGAGGAGGTCCCTGTCCTTGCCTGGGGTCCTGGTTTTGACCGTATCCAGTTGGAGTATTATGGTATCAATGATATCCGCGACCTTTACAAGAATGATCTTCAGCAGATAAGGACCATGAAGCAGTGGATGAGGTAATATCATGCCAAGTGTGAAGCTTAACAAACGCGTCTTCAACCGGCTCGTAGGTAGGGAGCTCTCTGATGATGAGCTTCGCGAGCGCATCCCTATGCTTGGCACTGATCTTGATTCTGTCGAGGGTGATGAGATTGACGTCGAGGTCTTTCCTAACCGTCCTGACATGCTCTCTGAGCAGGGCTTCGCGAGGGCCTTCTCCGCCTTCATCGGCGAGAAGATTGGTTTGAGGAGATACAAGGTCACGCCTTCTGGTTCGAAAGTCACTATCGAGGCTTCTGTCTCTGACATCCGTCCTTTCACTGCCTGTGCAATCATGAAGAAACTGGAGTTCAATGATGAGAGGATCCGTGAGATAATCCAGATCCAGGAGAAGCTCCATGTAACTTTCGGCAGGAACAGGAAGAAGCTGGCCATCGGCATCTATCCGTTGGAGAAGATCAAGCTTCCCATCAGGTACTTCGCCGAGGACCCGTCGAAAGTCTCTTTCCAGCCTCTTGAGTTTCCCAGGACTCTGACAGGTCTCCAGATACTTAGCCAGCATCCTACTGGAAGGGAATATGGTCATCTTCTCGAAGGCAAGGATAAGTTCCCTTTCTTTGCTGACGCTGACAACAACATTCTTTCCATGCCTCCTGTCATCAATTCCCATCGCACAGGTAAGGTTGCCGAGACCACCAAGGAGGTCTTCATAGAGTGTTCTGGTTTTGATTTCAATACCTGCAGGATATGTCTTAACATCATAGTCACTGCTCTTGCTGATATGGGTGGTGAGATCTATTCTATGGAGTTGGAGTTCCCTGATGGTAAGAAGGTGACTCCTGACCTTGAACCCCGCCGACTCAAACTTGATGTCCCTTTCATCAATAGGTGGATTGGTCTCTCTCTTTCCGAGACGCAGATGGTTGACCTGCTCAAACGCATGGGTTATGGTTTCGATACTGGTTTTGTCCTTGTCCCTGCCTATCGTGCTGACATCCTTCACATGGTCGATCTTGCAGAGGATGTTGCCATCGCTTATGGTTATGATAAGTTGGAGCCTGAGATCCCTCATGTCTCTACTATCGGTGAGGAGGCTCCTATCGAGATCTTCAGGCGTCGGGTCGCTGAGGTCCTTATCGGTCTGGGCCTTTGGGAGACCTGTTCCTATAATCTTACCAGTAATGACGACCAGAATGTGAAGATGAAGACCGAGCTTCCATTGGTTGAGCTTGACTCTTGCGTCAACACCGACTACAATGTCTTGAGGACCTGGATGCTTCCTTCCATGCTCTCTATACTGAAGCTCAATAAGGTCCATGAGTATCCTCAGAACATCTTTGAGATTGGTAGCTGTTTCAAGATTGATGCCTCTCAGGAGACTGGTGTTTGTGAGTTCCTTAGGCTTGCTGTGGCTCTTTGCGGGCCGGATTCTGACTATACTAAGGCAAAACAGGCCTTTCAGTGCCTTATGGACGCTTTGGACCTTGAAGTGCGCTTTGAACCTGCTGATCATCCTTCATTTATCCCTGGAAGATGTGCCCGCGCGTTTATAAATGAAAAAAGCATAGCTTATATAGGAGAACTTTCTCCAGATGTGCTTGATAGCTGGGAACTTAAGATGCCTGTTTCCGGTTTTGAGCTGAACATAACTGATGTGTTTGGACTTCTAAAAAAGAGGATGTAGAGACCATAGTAGAGGCGGACATATGGCTCGCAAGAATAACAGATCCAAGAATTTGAAGTCCCATAAGCGGACAAAACTGAATGTTCGCGGTAAGAAGGCATATAAGGCCAAATATGTTAGTCGTAGCTCTCCCGGTCTTGTTGATCGATGGTATGAGTTTCTTGACCGTACGATATCTGTGAGGACCCTTCTGAAGTATACGGCGATTGTCCTTCTTTTTTTCCTTGTTGTCGGCTCCTCATTCCTTCTGGGTAGGCTGACATCTTCTGATCCCTCCCCTGATGCGAAGTTGTCTGGGGCCCCTGTCCAGGACCTCAAGCAGACCGAGGTTGAGGAAGACGAG
>DUGW01000126.1 GCA_013331125.1 Candidatus Woesearchaeota archaeon
GTAATGATACTTATCATCTCCTCGTCGCTGAAGGTGGATGCCTGGGTGTAATTGTCAGCTACATCTGTCGCAACAACTGCTGCGGCAGCAGGCAATGGAGCCAGAGCAGGCCTCTGGACGCCAGTAGCCTTCCGGACAGGAGAGGGTGTCTGGACCTCACCTTTCACAGTGCCTAGTTCAGACACAGGAGGGAGAGTGCTGCCCAGTTCTTCATTGAGCCTCTCCATAGGAGTCGGTTTCCTCTCATATGCGTCAGCCTGGCCAGCAGCTTCAGGTTCAATAATTTTAGGGGCTGCATCACCTGGCTTCATAGTCCAGTTATCATAAGCACTTGAAGGTCTAGAAGCAGCAGATTCAGGTGTGGGAACAAGTCCGCCACCGACTTCCTGGACCTTGCCACGTCGAGGATCCTTGTCAAAAAAGGCATTATCAAGGGCATCGAATTGTGCCCTGCCTTCAACAGAATCCTTCTGCGCCTGAAGCTGGGCAGCAAGCTGTTGGGCTTCATAAGCAGCTACTGCTTCAGGAGTCCAGCGAGGTTCGACAGGAGTCTCACTTGCCAGGACATCATGGAACTCCTCTTCAGGTCCACGACGGACAGCAGCAGGTTGAGGGAACTTTCCTGAATCAAAGAACTCCTCTTCTACTGGAGTGAAATGCTTCTCAGGAGCATAATCATCGCCAGGCTTGGCACCAGTGAGTGCGCCTTGTATCTGTTCAGCCTTATCTGTCAGTATTGCGCGAGCATCTTCAGCGTTTCCGCCCACGGCTGGCTGATCTTCATCAGGTCCATCACCAAGTTCAAACTGCATGAGCGGGTTCGCTCTTACTGCAGTAGGTTCATTGTCAGAGTCAGCATCTCCGGCTGAGTATTTCGCGAGCTCATCCTGTATGGCAGTCTCAGGATCAACATATCCGAATCCTTGAGCCTCTGCAGGAGCAGGCGAATCGGTCGCCGCAGCCTGCTGGACAGCAGCTTGAAGAGCTGAAGGTGCCTGACCGTCGGTAACAAGAGGTGCTTCTTCATATTGTTGTGCAGAATATTGTTGAGCCTCCTCTTCAGCAAGGCGTGCAGACTCAGCAGCGAGAGTGTAATCACCAGTCCCAAGTTCATTCCTGAGATCCTCAAGAGGATAAGCATCGACGACAGGGCTGGGCTCCTCAACTTCTTCGCCAGAATCATCATGGATGACAAGATCATCAGCTTTGACCAGTCCATCCTTCAATGTGGTTGCGGAAGGGTCATGCACTCCAATCTCAGGTACTCGGGAATCGTAGAATGCAGCCACTGGCTGGTTTCTTTCTTCTTCAGAAAGCCTTCCGTCTATAGGTCTGAGACTCTCGCCAGTTATCCTGACCCGCGGGAGGGTTGTTGCGTTAGGACCGAAATAATTCCTTGCATAGTCCTGTTCAGGGACTGGAGGAAGATCAGCGTCATCATCACTGTCTCTGCTTTCCGGTTCTTCGGCAGAGGAAAGACCAAGCTGTTCAGGGCCAGGCATTGTATGGTCAACATCAAATGTGCTTCTCTGCCATTTGGCTTCAGGAGTCGCAGGATCTGTGAGAATGTGTTCAAAATCATCCGGCGAAGCAGATCTTTCAGTGGCAACCACCACATCTGAGCCGCTGTCGTATCCGTCGGGAATAGTCGCCCTGAGATCTTCAGACGCTTCAGGGACATATGGTGTTGCCTCTGCTGCCATCGGTTCTTGAGCATTCTCTTCACCGAGAAGCGAAGCAATATCCTGTGTTTTAATACCTATCAAAGTCTTTTTAGGACTGGCATCTGCTGTCGATGGCGTAGTCATCTCAGGACCACCTTCATGACCAGGAGTGTCGACGATAGGCCAACCTTCATCTGTCTGGTACCTCGGTCCTGACGGGGCTTCATCTGTATCATCATCAATCGGAAGAGGAGGTTGAGGAATGCCTGTCCATGTCGCTCTTTTGCCACGCTTTCCACTCTGGAGATCCTGATCACCAGGGGAGGCCGCGCTCTCAAGACTTGCGATCTGTTCCAATACTGATCCGTTTGCTGGTGCTTCGCCATCGGGTTCAGGAATAGTAGCTATGCCAGGATGATATCCTAATGCAACTGGCTCCTGTGTAGGCTGGCTGTCTTCAGTAAGAGCAGGAAGATCACTGAATGACGGCTGGCTAGGTCGGATTGCTACAACTGGCTCAGCAGCCATCACCCCTGATTGGATAGAATCATCATCTGTATCAGGTGTGAGAGGAGCATAGGGCTCTTGTCTTACATCCACTTCAGGTTCAGCAGTCATAACAGGAAGTTCTGGCAGATTGGTGTTCTCAATCACCTTAGCAATCTCGTCATCACTCATTTCATCATGGATTATGACTCCATCAGTATCTGTTGCTTGCTGGACAGAATCAGCTCTCTCGTCAGCTCCAAGAATAACTTCCTGGTCATTGTCTCCTGCTTTAGCCGGAGTCTTGCTCCTTGCTTTCTTTTTCTTTGCTTTCCTAGGCTGTGCCATTTTAACATCACTATCTCTCAACTGCTAATATGCTCTCTCCTCCTTTAGAAATGTTATAAGCTCCCCTTGTGTCCTTATAGGTAATTAACGCGGTATTTAAAGTTTTTGTTTATATTCACTTATAAGTAGATACTTAAATGCTTTAAGAAGGTAAAAAGAGAAATAAATCGAAAAAATTTGGTTTCAGCCTGCTTAGATGTTGAATTTGTCAGCAAACTGGCCTATCAAAGGAATGTGCTTTTCCTTGCCTGAAAGGGCATAAACCCAACCAAGGATCCACAAGACCAAAAGCAGCAGACTGGCCAACATGCCGATAACCCAGCCGATGAAAGGGATTATCATCACGACCCAGACAATGACATAAGCTATTGTCAGGACAAGGCCCTGCTTTGCGTAGAACATTGCGTATTTGTTATCTTTCTTTGTCAGAAGGACAATGACGAACCCGATGATCCCCAGGAAAACTCCCAGGAAAGCAAAAATCTTGCCTTCTTCAACTTCTTTAGAACTTGACTTGTGTGCAACTTCATGTTTCTTAGCCAATCAATACACCCCCAATTTTTTTTGGAATTTAGGTTGGTGAGCAATCAGGAAGCGACTCTATTTAAAGGTTTTGTTTTCCCCATCAGGCGCTGTAATCTCTTAAATCTGAGGCTGGAAAGGCTCAATCACCGCTAATTTTATAAAGAGAAAGACCAAGAATCACTCAATAAAAGGAGGTGGAGTATGACTTTTTGGGATTCAGCAGTACAATTTGCCTTGAGTCCATCTTTCATATTTCTGCATAGGATACTGGTAATACTGTTCATACTCCTAGGGTCATTCGCGCTTTCAGTGCTGTTCAACTACCTCATGAAGAGATCATTCGAAAGGATGATGAAGAAAAGGTACGAACCAGGACACAAACCAGACACAACAAAATTCGTGGTCCTTAGAAGGCTCATATCAGTGCTGATATATCTTGTAGGATTCGCAGCTATCATCTATGTGATACCTGAATTCAGGGCAGTGTCATATTCGATACTGGCAGGAGCAGGAGTCTTCGCGATAATTATCGGTTTTGCGGCGCAGAACGCATTAGGCAACATCCTTTCCGGAGTCTTCCTCGCCACAAGCCAACCGATAAGGGTCGGAGACAGGATACTCATAGATGAGATAAAAGGGATAGTCGAGGACATAACACTCAGGCATGTCATAATAAGGAGCTGGGACAACCAACACATAATAATCCCGAACTCAAAAGTCAATGAGAGCAAGATAACCAACTACACAATCGAGGGCGAAGAGTTCATACAGACGATGGATCTGGGGATAAGCTATGACTCAGACATAGACCTGGCAAAGAAGATAATCATGGAAGAGGTGCAGAAACATCCAGACTTTATAATCTACGGAGTCGACAGGCCCATGCTCACACAGGAAGAGAGAGTCAGGGTCCGTGTCACAGAGGCAGGAGATTTCGCCATGCACCTAAGGGCATACTTCTGGGCAAAAGACACGATGACAGGCTTCAAGATGATGTGCGATGTCCTCGAGAACGTGAAGAAGAGATTCGACTCAGAAGGCGTGGAGATACCATTCCCCTACAGGACACTGGTCTACAAGAAAGACCTCAAGAAGCCAAAGAAACACAAAGAGAAAAAGGGCTGATTTTCAGGCCAGATAAGAATCTCTAGTCATTCTTCGAGATCTTGATTATCGAGATGATAGACATGAAACAGCCTATCAGCCTGGGGGCCCAACCGATGACAGGGATGAGGGCAAGCCAGGACATGAAGATGTTCACCAATGTGTAGGCGAAAGTCTTGTTTCTACTGACTATCGAGAAGATGAAATTTACTATGGCCAGAGGGATGACCCACCACAGAGTGAGAAGGTAACCGAAGGGATAGAGGCCTATCAGGAAACCAAGAGCGACAAATACCTCGAAGATGAGCTGGATAAGGTTGAGGACTTTCATGTGGATGAATCCAGCAGCCACATTTAAATATCTTTGGGTCCGACCCTGCCTCATGTTAGTCAGCAAGAGCAAGACAAACTCCTTGGACAGACTGAAGAGAGAGAAGAAACACCTAAAGGTACTGCTGTATCGCCTGCTGACGCTCAGCTCTCTCGGTGAAGAGAGCGTGAAAAATCAGGGAAGCTCAAGATGTATGGAACTGCTGTATAGGAACAAGGCAGAAGGCAGACTGCTGCTGGGAAGACTGATAGACTATTATCTCCTGAGACTGCCAGTGTCAAAAGCCACACGAGAGAGAAGGAAGACAGTCATAAGGCTGGTCGAACAGCATCTCCCGAGGAAGACCCTGCTGTACATACCCTGCGGAACAGCGTCAGAGCTGGCAACTCTGGCAAGGAGGCACCCAGATACGACATTCATAGGGATGGACCTTGATGTCTCACACGCAAAGAAGAGGACCAAAGGACTAAGCAATGTGAAGATATACAAGAAGAATGCTTTTGACTACAAAAGCTATCCCGTCAAGAAGGTGGATATCCTACTCACAATAGGTCTCGTCGATTATCTGGGACTCAAGGAGACTGCTGACTTCTATAAGAACCTGGCCAGATTCCTGACTAAGGGAGGGGTGCTCATCACGTCCACAATAGGGAAGCACAAGCATGCAGACTCACTCATGAAAGAGTTCGCAGACTTCACACCTGTGTACAAGACAGAAAAAGATCTGCGGAACTGTCTGGTCAAAGCAGGGTTCAAGTGCAGGGTATGGAGAGATGACTATACGATACATAGCTTTGCGATAGCAAGAAAGAAATGATTAGTGTTGGTCTCTCTGTAATTCTCCTTCTCCCTAAAGCAGTGTAGCCAGATGCTGGAAGCTGTTTGCAATCGTCGACAACTTAGCAGTCGCGATGCCAAGATTGTTCAGCAGGAACAGGATGGCCAGCAGAGCAAGACCCTCAAGAAGCCATGCAAGGAAGGCACGGATGATGCCGATCCTGAATGCGAACCTGTAGAGCAGGATAAGGACAAGCGCTATGAGAAGCGGGCCTATAGCTCCGAGAGCCACTGCGATGAGCAGGGCAAGAAGGAATGCCACGACCTTGATGGCAAGGGCAGACAAGAGAGTTATCCTGCCGCCAAGAAGCTTCACTGTGAGATAAAGAGGGAAAACAGTGATGATGAAGATGAGTAAAAACAACCATAGAGCATTCATACGACCACCCGGGAGAGAGTAGGTGAACTGGATATATAAATTTTTGTCTAAGAGCTTATACAAAACCCTGTCTTCCATCACTAATCCTGATAAGGCTTGCATATGTCGTAGAAGTCACACTGGCCTGTGGAGTACCTGCATAACGGGCTGATATTGCGCCTGTAATCAGTTATTGCCTCAGACTCTGTGGCGAAGTGTATCTGCTCAATCTCGAACTCAGCGTCCTTGATTATGTCCTCTGTCACGTCAAGGGTCTTCAATCTGTCCTTCAGGAACCAGATACCGACCTTCTTGGGATAATGACCATG
>DUGW01000151.1 GCA_013331125.1 Candidatus Woesearchaeota archaeon
GGGTTGGCTCAAGGATGGCAAGAGGGTTATGGACCATGTCCGTCCTGCAGCGATATACATGGGTCTCTCGACTGATGTCATCGGCGATGACCTGGCGATCATGGGTTATCATAGTCGCGGTCCTGACGAGGCCTTCGTCAATGTCTTCAAGGGTTTTGACGAGCCTAACAGTCTGGAAGTCGATCACCGTCTTGGCCTGATGTCTGCAAACGGCAACTCCAGGACCGGTGCTGCGTATAGGTATTTTGCCCAGCTTCTGGGTCAAAGGCCTTCAAAGAGGAAGATACATTTCGATATCCTGACCTCTTTGCCTGACGACAGCTTGTATAAGGGGCAGGAGGCTCTTGATGACACGCGTGATGCAGTCATGGCTGAGCGCGTCGCAGGTGTCGATGTGTTCGCCCTCTGCATAGACAAGAAAGCGACTCCTGAGCAGCTCAGCCATGTCTATGGTCAGGGCCATTACAGGATGATCCAGGAATATCAGGATATACCAAGGTCTGTCGTCGAGCTGTACAGGCTTTTGACTCTCAGTTGATGATGGTTATTGATCATGAAATGTTGTAAGGTGTCTCGTATCGGAAGCGAAGTGAGGAGGATATATCTTGGAAGGCATGGCCAGACATTGGACAATGCCCTGCATACGCTCACAGGTGAGCCTTTCCATAAGGATAGGAAGGATGTGCACTCTTCAGATGATCTAAGATACCATGCAGAAGTATGCGGTTTCTCAGTCCAGGACCTTGAGAGCATCACCGGGGATGATTACTCAGCGCCTAAGCCTCTGTTGGTCAAGGGTCTGACACCGCTGGGCTTTGTACAGGCTGAGATGCTTGGCAGGTATATGAAACACTTCTTGACACCTGACACTGTCTACGTCGCCAGTGCCACGGCAAGGACTGACCAGACCATGAGGCATGCTCTTGCCCAGACCGGTATCGATCTCGACGGTTGCATCTACATCCGTAAGGATACATTGGCTGAGCAGGTGCCTCGGGAACTGTTCACAGCCAGTCCTCTTTATGGCAATGATGAGCGGTTCACCAAATACGCAGACCGTCAGCCGACGATACTGGAGGTCGGTTTCCAGACATACAATGAACTCTCAGGGATTGCAGAGTCCTATCCTGGCAGGGATATCTTTGCTGTTCTCCATGGTGCGAGGAATGCCTGCTTCAGGAAGACACTGTCTGGCTCTGAACTTCCTCTTGTTGATCTTCATCCTAGTAACTGCTCTGTCACGACGATTGAACTGGACAGCAGGTTCATGCGGGAGCTGTTCCACATCGAGAACGGCCAGTTGGAAGAGATAGTGAGAAAGCTCAATACCTGAAAGGAAGAGAGAACAAAGGAAAAGCAAGATTAAGAAAAAAAGATAAAATATAGGAAGCGATTCTCACTTCCCTTTATACACTGTGACGCATGGGAATGGTATCCCGATCTTTGCCTTGTTCAGTGCTTCGTAGATCTTCTCGTTCGCCTCGAATTTCTTCGGGAATACATCATCTACATTTGATACCCAGAATCTAAGCTCAAAATTGAGTGAGCTGTTGGCCATCTCCTTGAACACCACCTGTGGTGCAGGGTCCTTCTCTATATCCTTCATCTTCTTGACCACGTCGTCAAATATGACCTTGTAGAGCTTCTCCAGTTTCGTCCCGTATTCGACTCCGAAAGGCACGACGACTCTCGATGAGAGGCTAGGCTGGTGATAGTTCTTTATGATTGCGTTTGCCATGACTCCGTTAGGCACTATTATGAGCTCATTGTCGAATGTCTTTATCCTTGTCGCCCTTATCCCTACCTCATCTATGAGTCCTGTGTGGCCCTCGACCTCTACCTTGTCGCCGACATGGAATGTCTTTGATACTATGAGCGATATACCGCCGAAGATGTTGCCGAGCGAGTCTTTCACTGCGAAGCCCAATGCCAATCCTGCTATCCCCACTCCTGCCAGGATGCCTGATATGTTGATCCCCCAGAGGTCGAGCACGAAGATCGCCATGCCTATCGTCGCAATCACCCAGGTGACTTTCCTGAACAGGGGCACGAGTATGTCGTCGATCTTTGATTTGCTCTTCCTCGCGAAGGTCATGCCCCAGTTGTCTATGAACACGACGATCACGACTGCTATCAGGTAGATCACCATGAAGTATATTATGGAATTGTTGATCTTGGTCGCATAGTCAGCCACTATGTTGTCCAGTGCTAAGAACTCTAGTGCTATCCTGATGCCTATGAATATCAGCAGCCAGCTTACTGGTTTGTTTGTCCTTTCGATCAACAGGTCGTCAAGGTTTGTCTTTGTCTTCTTTGTGAGTGCCAGTATTATCTTCTCTACCACAAATAGGAAGACCTTTGAGACGACTACAAAGAAAATAAGTATAGATGCAGCAACTACCCACTTGTTGAGCCATTGTGGTGGGACCACATAGCTTAGGTAATAGCTTGCTGATTGGTTTATGTATTCTGATATCATATCAGGCACCCCCGGATTCAAGCATTATCATCAGATGTCAATATACCTATCAGGTATGATGATGATCAGCTGAGTGATTATTAATTAAGAACTCCTATAAAAAGATTACTTGGTCTGGACTTCGATCGTCACTCCGCATGGGAATTTGGATCCTGCCCTTTTGAGTGCCTCTTTGGCCACTGCGACATTCTGCTTTGGGACGTTGAGCTCCATGATTGTCTGTCCCTTCATTATCCTTGCTGCTATGCCTATCGGCTTTCCGAAGCTCATCTTCATACCAGTACTCATACGGTCTGCTCCTGCGCCTGAGGCCAGCGGGTTCTCTCTCAGTATATGGTGTGGGTATGTCCTTATCTTCATCTTGAAGCCTGTCTTTCCTAGCTTCTTGACCACCAGCCTGTTTGCTGTCTGCCTTGCTGCCTCTATTGCATTGTCCCTTATCTG
>DUGW01000198.1 GCA_013331125.1 Candidatus Woesearchaeota archaeon
CCGTCTGCCTCTGTTATCTCTGGCTTTGTCACCCATATCCTGTCGAACTTGATCTTGAACTCTTCGACATTCTGCGGGATGATCGTCGGCTCGACTATCTTGTTCATGTCGACTATCTTCTGTAGCTGGTGCTCCAGGAAGTTGTTGAAGCTGGCGATGTCTGATCCGACCATGCTTGTGCCCTGGAAGTGTGCCTTTACCAGTGCATTTGATTTTGAAGATGACTTACCCATTGATGACACCCCTGTAGAATGTGGCAGTCCCTGCTGTGGGGCTTTCCCTTTCGATCTTTATGACGTCCCCCTCCTGTGCGTCAAGGCCTCTCAGTGCCGCGTCAGAGAGGAGTATAGACGGCAGTTCGTTGACTGTTATCTGGTATTCCTCTAGAACTTTTTCCTTCTCTTTGTCAGAAAGTTTTGTGTGCTTGGGGATGAGCGCATGTTTTATTGCTTCTTTTGCCATTTTATCCACCGTGAGTTTGATAGGCCGGACGGGATTTTCATACACCTCTTCGGCATGTTTTGAACCCGCGACCACTCGATTTCTTCNNAGCCTCGACAGGGCTTCATGATAGTTTTCGCAACCCTATCAGGCGTATAGGACTGTGCCGAGCTACACTACCTAGGCGTTTCTCTTGATGACGGCATAAGTCTCTCTATAGCTTGATATCTCTGTTGTTTGGCCTTCAATCGCCATAGAAAGATTTATTCGCCATGGTCGTGCGATTTTTTTGGCCCTTTTAAAGCTTCCTATCTTATCTGTCTGAAATGGGTTAAATGTGGCTTTTCAGATGTTTGAGGGGGTTTTGGCCTCTCTCTGTCTGGCAGGGTCTTTTTTGGCTTGGTGCTTTTACTTTTGAGACTACTCTTTAGTAATTATTAGTGCGTAACCTTTTTATACTCCGCTGTTCTCCCTGCGGTATATTACGTTTTCGGGGGTTTTAACATGAACGATAGAAGGGAAGTATTGAAGATTCTGGGCGCTGTCGCTGGCGGCGCGATCATTGGCGGAGCAGGCGCATGCGCTCCTGAAGTGCCTAAACACAGGTATATCATCACCCCTCCCAGGGGTTCAGAGGCGCTGTTTTGGAAGATGCTTCCAGAGGCTCGCACTTACTCTGCTCTTAAGGATTCACACCTTGAGGGCAAGAAGCTCTTGGAAAGGCTTACGCCTTTAGGTACCCTGAATGGTGAGCCGGTCTATGAGGCAGGCGCTGCATTCTTGTGGAAGAACCAGCCTATCTATGTATTCGCTCATTTGTCAAGGAACATCCGTGGCAATCCGGTACTGGCGACTTATGTCACAGCAGGCATCACACTGCCTACCAATGCCCGTGGTGTTGTCGACGGTCTTAATGACAGGTTCGACGGTGTGCCTGAAGGCTCTGTCGAGGTCATTGTCAACAGTCTGAATGATATGAGATGCACTAATGTCGTCAGTTGGAAGCCTACTTCCGATTCTGACAGGGCAAAGAACATCGCCTATCAGCAGAACGCAGTCGGCAACCTGATGACTGCCTACGTGAACGGCAAGTTCTAAATGCTTTTATCATAAATTTTTCTCTCTTCTTTGTCTTGTTCTTTTGAGCCATTTATTGCCTCTCAGCCTCTATACCCCCATTCTATCACTTCAACCGGTTTCAAACCCTACTTTTGGTTATAAATAAAATCCTGCCATATGTCTTTCTATGAAACCGAAAAACCATACACGGACCTATTCGTTCATGAAAATTCTTTTTGTTGTTATGTTGTTGGCCCTTGCAGTCGGCTGTGGAAAGGCTGCAGAGAGACTGGACAGTAAGCTGCAGGCCAGGGCATCTGGTGCCAATGTCGGTTATGCAGAGGGTGTTGCCATGACTGCTCCTGCTGTCATGGTTGACAGTTACGGTGGTTATGATGGTGATTATGAGGATGAGGCTGTCGCTTATGAAGTCGCTTATAGCAAGGTTGCCATGCCTTACCCTGAACCTATGCCTCCTGTCTATTATGAGGAAGAGCCTGAGCTCAACCTGGACCGTAAGGTCATAAAGAATGCTCAGATGTCTGTCGAGGTCACTGATTACGAGGCTGCGCAGATCAAGGTGATGAACCTGGCGCAGAAATACAGCGGCTTCGTCTCTGGCTCCANNTCTCCCAGAGTATAAGCGGTGACGATGTTACAGAGAACTATTATGACACGGCTGCCCGCCTCAACAATTCAAAGAGGGAAGAGGGCAGATTGATCAAGATCCTGGAGAAGGCTGAGGATGTCGACGACATCCTGCGCATAGAGAGGGAACTTGCGAGGGTCCGTGGAGACGTCGAGCGCGCAGAGGGTAGATTGAGATACCTGGACAATCATGTGTCCTTTTCGTCGATAACAGTCGATCTCCAGGAACCCTCTCCTGTCGTCAAGAAGTACGGCATATACGACGCCATCAAGGACGCGGTGAACCTGTTCCTCGCGACTGTGAGGTTCCTGATAAGGGCCCTTGGTTTCCTCCTGCCTTTGATCATCCTCNNCAGCGCCCATCAGTTCATAGGGCGGACTGACAAGGGGGATGTCCCTTACGGGGAATGTCAGTCAGCGGAGGATTGTTAGAAGAGCGGAGCTTGGCGACGGGCGGAGCCGAGTGGAACGAGGCGGAGCAGGGCAGTGCTTTGTCTGCAGTATAGAAATCTTTTCTTTTACTTTTTTCTTCCTTTACTCTTTCCCTGTTTATTCTTCGTTATCCATGTCAGCATCCTGAAGTATTGGTCATTCCAGAACTTCTGGTTGTGCTGATGCACTGCTGACATGTTCAGCTTTGACGCCGGGTTTCCCAGGTATATCTGTGGCGCTGCTTTTCCCTGGCTGTAGAAGTATCTGTCTGCGTGTGTGTCTATCCCGCTAGGTCCTCCGTCGTATACGCAGAGTACGCTTGTTGTCTTTCCCTGTCTCTGCACCTCTTCGCACAGAAGCAGGTATTTGTCATTGACCCCTGAGCTTATCGTAGCTGAATATGTCCTCTGCTCTCCATGGATGTTGAATGTCCTGTGTAGCTTGTTCTCGACCCTGAATAATGGGTTGTTCTGGGTGAGGCTTTCGCTTCCCGGGTGTCTTGTCTGCATCGCCTTGCTGTCGCCGGCATATGCTGCTATCAGAAGTAATGCTCCTGCTGTTCCGACATATCTCTCTGCACCCATATGCTTGGTATGTCGGCAGGATATTTAATTGTTGCTTTTGGTTAATAAATGGAAAAGATTATTTTGTTATCTCCTTCCCCGTCTCATCCTTGACAGGTAGCTTATCCTTTCCAGGTAGTTCCTGCTTTCCCTTCCCTGGTATAGCTTCTCTGCCCTTGTCGGCGGGGTCCTTCTCTTGTCTTTGACTGAGACTATCCTGTTGAGATGTATGTGTTCCGGCTGCAGGTTGAATGTTCCGTCTGGTATCGGCATTGTCCTGTGCGCGTCTGCCAGGCTGTCCAGCCTTCCGTACATCCCGTCTGCATTGCAGTCCATCATCCTTCCTGTCTTTCCTGGTGTGATGTCTGCTGCGCACGTGAGTATGTAGTCTTTCCCTGATCCCCTGATGTATGACAGGAGATATCTTATCGTCCTTCTCCCGACAGTGGCGTCGTGATGCATCGTCCTTATCTCCAGCCCGACTCTCCTTTCCGGCTTCACCTGCCTGAGCATGGTCCATGCCGTGGTATGCACCTTGTGTGCATAGTAAGGGTCTGCCTCTGCCTGGTTAGGCGTCGCTGCTGCCAGCAATGCTGCCAATGTCGCAGTTGCGATCGGGTTTGTGGTATCTTTATTGTTTTCTTTCATCTTAACTCCTGATCATCATGTTTTTTCCATTGTTGTATCCTGAAATGTGTTCTCCAGATATCTATGCCTTTTTCTGTGGCTATCTCACGCCTGAGTTGATTCCATCCTGAATAACTCACTTGGTCTCCTGGAAAATCATACTCATGCATGAGGAACCATTTTCCTGCTTCCTCTCCTGAATACTGGGTATCATATATGCCTTGCTGGGCAAAGTCATGTTCGACGACTGCTTCCACATATTGTTTCAGCACCATCTGCTCGAGGAAACCATCGATCTTCAGTCCTGTGAGAGCTCTCACAGTCTTCTTCGCTCTCTGTAATGTGAGGTACAGGTGTCGTCGGTATTCTTCGCCTTCCATCTTCAATTCCCGCTCCTTCCTCTCGCTTCCTGTTTCTGGTAGATGTGTTCGAACGGGCTCTCTCCCTGTTTCGCCATCGCGAACGCAGTGCCTGCCATCTCTCTTATCTCGTATTCTGTGAACATTCCCAGCACTGAGATGAGCTGTCCTGGCAGGTATTCTCTCCAGTACTCGATGTTCTCCTGTTGTGCTCTCTCGAGCAGTTCTGCATATAATGCGTGTCCCTCTCCGAGTTCTTTCATTGTCGAGGCGACACTTGTGTAATAATCATAGAACTCATCTTCTTTTCTGTCTAGTTCCTGTCTTATTGCTGTGAGATATCTCCTTGCAGTCTCTCCGTCGACATTCTTTACTGCCTCTAACAGTTCTTCCTGGCTTTCTCTGTCTCCGAAATGATCTGCATACCACGCTCCTTTCTCGTCAAGATCACGATACCTGGCCAATTCCAGGAATGCTGCTCTTGCTTCTGGAGGCACTTGTGCCATCATCTCTGCATCTGGCGTGTTTGACGTTTCCAGCATGGTGGCGTATCTTCTGGCTTGCGTATAGAGATTGTTCTCTGGGATCTTTGTCTTCCAGTCCTTTACAGGCGCCTCTCTCAGTCTTGCGACGACACCTGCAACTGCCTCATCTTTCTGTGTCAGGGCGACGATTGCGTCAAGGTCTCTATCTCTCCTTGCCTTATGGTTTGCCTGTATCCCTTCAAGCACTTTGAGTCTCATCTTCTGTTCAAGGCTGTAGAACTTGTCTCTTGCATTCTCTCTCATCACTCCTTCCAGCTGTTGGCATATCTTCATGCCCTGCAGGTGGAAATCTTCGTAATCCTCGCCGAGCTCTACGCCGTTCTCATGCGCTGCCCGGACCATGTCATTATGCAGTCCGAAGATCGTCTTATAGCTCTCGTCGGGGAATGATGTCAGGGACTGGTGTGTCCTCTCTTTCTTTGTAGGATCAGCCGGGTCTGTAGCGAATACCCAATAGTTGGGCCCTGATTTCTCGATTGATAGTATTACGGGATTCATCTTTTACCTCACTCTTATCTGTTCCATCAATCTATCAAGTGATGCTTCTACATCTCCATCAGAAGTATCTACTCTGATCACTCTTTGGTCTCCCTCAAAGAGTTCTTCATATCTCTGTAAGAGTCTCTTGTACTTCTCTTCATCTCTCTCGTGTTCACTCAATTTTGATTTTGTCCCTTTTTCAACTCTTGATACAAGTCTCTCTCGGAGTATGTCGTAATCCGCAGTGACATAGATGATTACATCTGGTTCTGCTGCTCCTTCCATGACTGGCATCTTTCTTCCGGTGAATGCATAACCTATTGCTGGGACTGAAAATTGTGATCTTGCTGAGACTACATCCCCTCTGGTCAGTGCCTCTTCTATCAATGGTCTCATCTTTCTCATCCTGTCTTCATAGAATGGTCCTGCTCTTATGCCATCAGGTTTTTCCCAGAAATCTTCAGGTGTCTCTACCTCATCGGCTCCAAGTCTTTTACGGAGCTCATTTGCTGTGGTTGTCTTTCCTCCAGCATCAGGTCCTTCTACAATGTATAGTTTTCCCATTTGAAGACACCTCCCAACACAATACACAATTCAAGAACTTATATTTAAATCTTTCGTTTTGTAACCACCTTCTAGTGACAACAAAACGGCATTTCAGGACCACGAATTCATGCCTTCCAGGCGCTGTGTCCCCATTGTATCAGCAGGTCATACTCGCCCTCAGGCAGTACTGGGATATCGCAAGCCCCGAAACAACTTCCTGCCCACACCACGATGCGGGCACCTGTCTTTGCTTTCAGGGTGTCGACTACCTCTTTCGCCCTTGGCTTCAGTCCGTCAGGCAGCTGTACCAGCACTGTCTTTGCCTTCGCCTTCTCTATCAGCGAGACTGCCCTGTCAAGTTCGAGGTCGTATTCCATGGTTGGTGAAAGAGGTTAGATGTTTATAAATCTATCAGTATATCTGCATACTTGGACATATTTCTGTAAAGAAGCAGCTTCCCCCTGTGTAAAAAGTATGTAAAAGATTTCTTACTCGACATCTATCATCGGCATCTCTGCCAGTTCATCCTCGAGGAAAAGGTCATCGAGGTCTTCTGAACTCAGCTCTTTCTGGTTGATCATCGACGCAAAAGTCGTCTTTTTCTTCTTCTCTGCATCTGGTAGTTCGAACAATGTTATCGCATCGGTCATTGCTCCGCCTCCGGTTCATCTGTGTATGCATCGTCACCTTCTCTTTGTTCATGCAGGGCTATGTACCCTCCATGGTGCAGTTGATCATAAGCGTCATTCTTGAACGGTATCTGGACAGTGAACCCTCCTTTTGGCCTTGCTGCGAATCCGTTCCTTGACTTGTATATGAATACTGGCAGCAGGTTGAGTGTGCTTCTCTGCACCTGGTCGTCCCACTGTATGTCTGGTTTGAACAGTCCTGCCATCGCCTCGAGGTATCTTTCTGTCACGTCGGCGAACATGTCCCTGTATGACATGTCTTCATACTCCGGGATCTCTATCTCCAGGACGCCCTCGCCTTGGTTAAGGTAGAATCTTCTCCCTGATGCCTCTGGCATCTCATCATCATTGAATATCACGTCGATCTTGATAGGCTCTCCATACTGGGTATCGCAATGGTGGAACGCGCTTGCTATCTCTTCTGCGAGCAGCTCCCTCAGGCTGTAGTCTGCATGGCTTCCGTCGAACCTCTCTGCCAGGACCAGCTCCTTCCCTCTTTCGCTGAGTATCCTCTCGAGGTCCGGATCCTTCAGGTCGTCTTCTGTCACCTCGTCGATGAACATGTCCCTGCCTTCCTCTCTCTGGAATCCTGTCCTTGCTATCAGGCTGTCTGCTATCTTGTACGCCGCCTCCAGATACGCATCCTCTCTCTCGCCTTCGTCTGTTATGTGCGTGGTGTCTGGTGTGGCTATCTTCTTACCTATGAGCCTGTATAGAAATCTTGACCTGAATGCGGTCCTTCTGAGATCCACATCTTCGACATGGTCTCCTTTGAACTTGAATGAGATATTGTATGCCCCCTTTATGTCTGGGGAATCGTCACCTTGTTTGCCGCCGGACCTTTCATACATCACGTCGACGATATGGTCTGTCACGTCATTTATGATGTCAAAGAGCATGTCTTCAGCCTTCTCTGCAGCCTCTTGGTTGACCTGTGTGATCTGTTTGATTATCTCAGCGAGCGGTACTTCAGCACTGTCGTCTGGTGTGGTGATCCCTGCTCTCCCTTCCTGTTCGAGCTCTTCCTCGCTCAGCTCCAGCTTCTTCTTCTCGCCATCATCTGTCGCTTCTCTCTCTTCTTTCTCCTGCATGGCCTTGTTGTATGCCTCTGCCGCTATCCTCTTCAGGAAGTTAGGTGACCTGTCATATACTTTCCTCATCTGGTCCTTGACCATCTGGGATATCTGTTCCAGGTTCTCCTTACCTGTGAATGCGATTGAGAATTGGTAGTTTTCTTGTGGTGCCGGCAGGTCAAAGTCGGTCCTTGTCTCGAACCTCTCTGGTGGCTGCACGCCCTCGAACCCGTACATGTGTGCGAGTGCCTGTATTCCCTGGTTAAGAAGTCCTTCATAAGCCTCAGGCGGTATCTCGACTGTCTGTCGGCCGGTCTCCAGGGAGATGTACGCATCATCAACTGACTCTTCAAGGTCCTGCAGTGCTATTGCTCCCGTAGGTATCCCTTGTTTTTCTGCGAGAAGATCCGCCTCTTCTACATAGACCAGTTCGTCAGAATCATGTGCGATTATTAAATTCACCCCAACTTGTCTTCTTCTCTTGCGATAAGCAATAACTTAATCACTCGAGAGTAAAAACAATATTTGAGGTCATATATAAACCTTTCGTAACTAGAAAGTGACAGAAACTGTTGATGTGGCTTCTTCAGCCACAGATATCATCTCCCTGTATTTCGGCAGGGCGATTGTATCGAGATGAAGCATATAAAAACGATTTAAGCGCTTTCTGCCTATTTCCTGGAAGGCTTTTTCTTTGCTGCTTTCTTCTTGGCAGGCTTTTTCTTCACTGCCTTCTTGACAGCTGTCTTCTTCTTTGCTGGCTTTTTTGCGGTCTTGGCCTTTTTGACCTTCTTCTTGACTGCGCCGGAAGACTTCTTTGCTGCTTTCTTCTTTGCAGCTTTCTTCACTGTCTTCTTGCCGGCTTTCTTGGCGTCAGGTTTTATCTTTATCTCTGGCCTGTGCGCCTTGACGATCTTGTCGCGCATCTTTGACTTGTCATCGCCGTTTCCGTTTGACTTGTACGCCACGGCTATCTTGATGACTATCCCCAGCAGGAAGCAGCACACTGCTGCTATGGATAGGACATCTGTCCACTCATCCAGTCCTGTGAAGAAGAATATGATCGCCACTGCCACCATCACGAATGCTGCGCCTACGAGGAAATTACCGAAGAACCTCCATCCTTTGTGATCTTTCTGTCCTGGTTTTGCAGGTCTCTTGAACTCTGGATAGGTCGCCTTCGCAGCAAGGCTCACCTTGTCTGCCTCTTTCAGCGCTTTCTTCTGTGCCTTCAGCTCCTTGGCATAGACCTTGAGCTCCTTGTTCTTCTCTTTGAGCTCTTTCTTCCTGTCTTTCATGGCCTCTTTCTGCATCTCTATCATTTCCTGCAGCCTGTCGACTGTCTCTGATAGTTTCTCGAAGTGCTTCCTCTCTGCGAAAGCCTCTGCATTCGCCGCCTGCTCATCCTTCATCTCTCCCCTGACGGATTTCAGGTCTTTCTGCGTCGCCATCTGCTTGTGCAGTGAAGTCATGTCAGCGTGCATCTTCTCGAATTCCTGCTGGATTGCGTCCAGCTCTCCCTCGAGCTCTTCCTGTCTCACCCTCTGCTTGAACTCTTTCTTCGCGTCTTTCTCGAGTCCTGCGAGGTCTTTTGAGTTCTGCGTGATCATCCTGTTCAGCTCTTTGGTCTCGTTGCCGAGTGTCTGCTGCATCTGTTCGGACTCTCTCTTCATCCTTGCCTGGATCTCGCTGGTCTCCTTGTTGATCCTTGCCTGTATCTCGTCGAGGCTCTTCTTTGTCCTGTCCTGCAGCTCCTTTATCGTGTTGCTGAGTCCTGAGAATGCTGCTGCGAGGTCATCCTTGTCTGCGAATGTCTTCCTCGCCATCTTCAGCTGTTTGAGTGTGTCGTCTATCTCGTCTTTTGTCCTGTCGAACTCCTTGTTGACGTCCTCTATGAGGTTCTCTATCTGTTTCTTCGTCACGAAGGTCTTCGCTTCCTGTCTTGTCTGCTTCTCGAGTGAGCCGAGGTCCTCTGCGATGCTGTTCATCTTCGCCTTTGCCTTGTCTGCGAAGTCTGTTATCGCGTTCTCTATGCTCTCTGCGTACTTCTCGAGTCCTGTTATGACCTTCTTGCCTGTCTCTGTTATCTTCTTGTCGACCTTTCCGACAGCGTCTTCCATCTTTGCGTCGAGCTGTCCGACTGCTGTGTCTATCTTCCTGTCGACCTTGCCTACTGCGTCTTCCATCTTCTTGTCGAGCCTGCCTGATGCCTTCTCGACCTCGCCGTCGAGCATGTTCACTGCTGTCTGGACCTTCATGTCCATCTCGTCGGCTGCGTCCTCTATCTTCTCATCGACGTGTGCGAGCTTTTTCTCCATCTCCTTGAGTGACTGCTCTGTGCTGTCTGCGAGTGCGAATCTTTTCTCCCCTTTCTTGAGGTCTGCGACCATCCCTTTGATCTTGTCGAACTCCTTGTTTATGTCCTCGACCAGCGCCTCGACCTGTGCTCCGGTGACCCTTGAGCTCATCTCTTTCCTGACTTCTTTGACTGCTTCTTCGGTCTTCTTTGCTCTCTCGTCGAGTTTCCTGCTTCTCTTGTCAAGTTCGTCCTTTGTGATCGTGTCTTTTATGTTCCTGAGTTCCTCGATCGCCTTCTTTGCCTTGTTGAACTCGTCGTTCACGTCCTTAGCCAGTTCTTTGATCTGCCCCTCGGTCGCTCCGTCCTTCTCCATCTTGCCGAGGTCTGCCTGCAGTTTCTTTATGTCATTGTTCCATGTCACTGCCTGCTTGTCGAACTCTGTCTCTGATAGCGATCTCCTGTCCAGGTCCTCGAGTTTCTTCTCTATGTCCCAGACCTTCTTCATGTTCTCGTTGAGTTCGCCGATCTTTATCTTGAGTATGTTGAACTTGTCGACTGTCACGAGGTCTGCCTTTGCGTCCTTGACTGCCTGCTTGGCCTCTGCGATCTTAACACCGTGCTGGTGCTGGCCTTCCTTGAGGCTCTTCATCTCTGTCCTGATAGAGTCGAAGCTCTTCTTCAGCGCCTCGTCCAGCTGCCTGAAGTTCTTTGAGTTAGAAATTCCTGTTCCTAGTTTTGCTGCCATTGGATGCACCCTATAATGTTTCGATGGATTATCATGTCTGAATATGGGCAATGTGCTGACTCCCCCTAAGCCGAGGCCTGCCCCGGTTCAGATCAAGTATCTTTCCAAGTATTTCCCCCTTACTTATAAACAATTTACTACTCTGGAAAACTAACATTTTATATAAACCTTTCGATAGTCACAGAATCATGAGAATTAAGCCCTTAAACGCCTTCTAGAGCATTGTTTCAAATCTGCCGCTTATAAATAATTTTGTGCTTCCGTAGGCCGGACAACATCGCTCAGCTCCCTGGTCCTTACTGCCCCGTCACTCTTTCTGCCCTGCTCCATGAATGCTTTTGCCAGCTCTCTGAGTCTCTGGTCGGCGATCTCTTTCTGGCTGTCGCTCAGTGCAGCGCTCATCACAGGATACTCTCCCTGCCTGCGTTCATAGGCTCCAAGTGCGCCTGCGACTATCGTTGATATGATGCCTGTGTATTCCATCATATTATCGCAGCGTGAAGAAGTAGTATTTATTTCTTCGTCTTGGGTGCTCGTGTCTTGATCGGCTTCCGCCAGAACTTCTTGCAGTGCAGGCAGTAGTGTATCACCCGTCCTTCATGCACCCTTACCCTCAATGTCTTCCCAGGCACTAAAAACTTATAGCAATGCTTGCAGTACAGCCGTTTATACTCGGAAGGGACTGATATCTTGAACTTCATCGCCACCTTGCGCGCGAGCGTGACATATCTCTGGGCCAGTGCTTCGTCCTGCTTGTAGACATCTTTAGCACTCTCGAACAGCGATCCCATATGTTCTTTTGCCATGTCGAGCTGCTTGTTAGGTTTCTTCTGGTATCCTCTTCGCTTTTTATTTGCCTGCCCCATGCCGATGGTGGTTCACCAACAACTTTATAAACAATTCCCTGTTTTTTCAGGTCATGGGCTGGCTCAAACGCTTTTTTTCAAGGAAGGATGAGCCTGAAGAACAGGCGCCGGTAGATATCTCTATTGAGCTCCCTAAACTCAACTCTTGGGTCGATAAGCGTCTTGGCAGGCAGTTCTCTGAGATCGTCCCTGACATAGAGTCTGGTATCGGTAAGATCCATGATCTTTCTAAAGAACTCAAGTCAGGCCTTAAGGATCTTGAGCATGAGGAGTTGAGGAATCCTAACGTGACTGACAGGGAGCGTCAGCTGATGGAGGGCAACCGTGTCTCTTATATCCAGCAGCATTCGCTCTTCATCAACCAGATCCCTTATCCTGAATCTCTTGATTACCGTAACGCTTCGCAGTTCTGTGAGTCTTTTGAGCAGTCGCTACTCAGGCTTGCTAAGTCCACTGGCAAGTCCCATCTCATCATGTCTGAGTTCTTCTTCAACAATGCCAAGTCGATAAACAGGACTATCAAGCAGATGTCTGACACTGTCTCTGCGATGAAGGAGAAGATGCAGGACTATGACATCGATCTCGAGAAGAATGACCGTCTCTCAAGGTCTGTCCATGAACTCCAGGCCAAGGTCAAGCACCTGAAAGAGCTTGATGATGAGCTTTCTCTCCTGAACCAGAAGCTTGCCAACTCTAAGCAGATGCGAGGTAAGATCGAGAAGAGCATCGAGCAGCTCAAGGAGTCTGACTCTTTTGCAGAGTTCAGGAAGTTTGATTCTGAGAAGTCTGGTCATTGGAAGACTGTTAAGGATGTCGAGGACCAGCTTTATTCCATATTCACGCAGATCAGCCTGCCTCTGAAGAAGTTCGAGCGCATAGCTTTTGACAATGCCGACCTGATCGGCCGCTATCTTGACAACCCTTCTTCAGCCCTGGCCTCTGACGAGTCTCTTACTATCATGTCCATATTGTCGGGTCTCCGTTCTGCTGTGCAGGACGACAAGCTGAGCCTCAAGGACGGCAAGGAGAAGGATAAGTATCTTGAGCGCATCAATAGCATGACGCGTGACTCTCTCCAGTCTTTCAGGGAGCGCTACGTCGCTGCTAAGCACGAGATCAAGGTCATCGATGACAGGATGCGTAACATCCGTGCCTTGCAGGAACTCAATGATCTGAATTACAAGCGTGAGCATGTCGAGAACCAGGTCCAGCTTCTCCAGGAGAAGATCGATAAGAACACCAGGACTAGGGAGAAGATAGATATCCCTTCCTTGAAGAAGGAGGTCGAGAGGGCTGTCAGTTCTACTTTCAATGTTGATGTCACTGTCCTTGAGTCTGCGCCGACAGGAGATGATTTGAAAAAGGAGGTTGAAGATGGAGACGATTCATGATTTTATGGTCAAGTTCACGGAAAGGTCATTGCCTGACATCCATGAGCTTCGTAACAGGTTTTACCAGACAACGCCTGACATTCTTGAGGTCATGAAGACTGCTGATGCCAACCTGAACAGGGAGCCTGAGCTTGCCGGTCTTTTCCTCGGCGAGATGAAAGGTAAGGTCTTCAGGCCGTCGCTTGCCCTGCTCGAGGAGCTTGGCAGGATATCTGACCAGAAGGTCGTCATTGATGACAATGCTGAGTGGCTCTTCCTCTGTGGTCGTGATGTCTTCGGCAAGTCTGTGCTGAGCTCTGAGGTCAAGTCAGGTCTTGCTCTCATAACGAACAGGCGTGATGAGGTCCTGGGCCTTGGTAATGTCCTGAACCTTTCCAATAAGGAGAACAAGGCGATCACGAATCTCATGGATCGCGGTGATTATCTCAGGCGTGAGATGACTGGTAGAAGGAAGGGTTGATTTCTTTTTCAGTTTTTTTAGTATATTATCGCTCCTACGACTACGAACAGTTCCAGTAGGAACCACATCACGTTTGCGAGTATTATCGGCTTGTCTTTGTGCAGCACTCCGTATATCACCCATATCGCTGCCAGGGCCATGAATGCTGCCCATGATAATGCTGATACTCCTGTCGCATCCTTGTCTATCCATATCCTCAGTATCTGCGGGATTGTCACCAATGGTCCTGCGACAGCCACTGCGTATATCGCCTTGTCCATGAATCTCTTCAACGGGTCTGGATGCGGGTAAGGCTCGAGCTTCTTGTATATCCTTTTCCTCATATGCTGGTGGTGTAATCCTGCGCTGTTCTGTGCCATGGAGAAATCAGTTATTTACGTGTATATAAATCTTTATGGGGTTCCGGCTCTGTCCAATGTCGTGTTGGCACCTTTTCCGCAGGCCCGTCGACAAACTTTCCAGGCCGTTAGCGGGGGATGCCGTTCAGGAATAGCAAGGATTCCTGAACTCCTGCAAAGCCCGCAGGGGTTTGCATGACCTCTGGGGAGGTAGGCCTTGCGAAGAACTCTGCCAAGCCGAGGACCGGTGCCAACACCGAGCGAAGTGAGACTCCGGACAGAGCCTGGCGTTCCTAGAATACTCCTTTCAGCCAGTCTACGAATCTTCCCCACCAGGATTTCTTCTTCACCACGACCCTTGTCGTGTCCACTTTTGCCTCTTGTCTTCCTGCTGGTGGTTTTGCCGGTGCTTCCTGCATTGTCGTCACTGGTTCTGTCATAGGTTTCGGCTGTGCTGGTGCTGCCACTGGTTGCGGTTCTGGTGCTGTTGTCTCTTCCTGTGTTGTGGTTGCACTGGTTGTTCCGCTTCCGCTGCTCCCGCTCCCTGCATAGATGTTGTACTGCACTATGTCCCTGCCGTCTCCTCCTTCCTGCACGAGTATCTCGCGCGCGAGTATCACTGTCCCGTCATTGAATTTGTGGCTGTCGTCCTGGTTCAATGGGTCGCTCATCTCTCCGTTGACCTTGAATATCGCTTTCTTTGCCGCGTCGCTCACCATCACCAGCTGGACAGTGTATTGATTTCCGCCTACATCCACTGTCTGTGTCTCTCCTTCCTCTATCATCTGCTTGAGGAGATAGTTGGCTCCCAGCACTGCCGGGCATAGAAGTATGATTGACAGCATTGCCAATCCGATGACGGTTGTCTTATCCATAGGCTCAGTTATAGGAACTGTATATTTAAACCTTGTCATGGGATTATGCCGCTGACCCGCACTCTTACGCTATTATCATCCCGTTCTTTCCCACAAATACGTCAGCGTTCAGGTCTATTATCTGCATCCTGTATCTTATCATGAGGTCTGTCTGTCTTGCTGTGCAGTTCTCAAGTGTGGAGAACACGACGTCCGGGTAGTCTGTTGTGTTCCTCTCTTTGATCATCACTGAATATACTCCGTCCAGGTCCTTGCATCCCATCATTCTTCCCTGCCATTCGATCACTGCTCCCCTGTATCTTGTCTCGTATAGTATCATCTTCTCTTCTGCTGTCAGCAGGCTTTCCTGGTCGAACTGTCTCCATGTGTCCTGGTATGTGTCATTCACTGTCACCGGCATCTCCTCTCCCATGCTCAGTGGCATTATTACATACTTCACCGGCAGGTATATCATCACCAGTATGCCTAACATTATTACTAAGAAAGCGATCGGTCTTCTTGTGACGAATGACTCGTGGACTACCATATTTGCCTCTTTTCAGGTCAATATGGCCTGTATTCTATTTAAATGTTTAGAATTCAGCTTGCCACTGCTATCTCTTCTGGTTCTGTCTCTTCCTGTGGTGTCAGTGCCTGGACGCATCTCTCTGCGTATGCTTTGCTCTTTATCTCTACGCAGTTGGCTATCGCCTTGTTGAGGTCCTCGGATGACAGCTCCATCGAGTAGTAGAAGTTGCATACATCTTCTGTCGTCAGGTAGCCGTATTTGTCTGACCTGTATGCTGGTTTGTCGACCAGTATTGAGCAGTTCAGTCCTGTTGTCGCGTATGTCATCCCGTAGCATATCGCATTGTACCTTACTGGGAATATCATCCTGCAGTGGCTTGTGTCGCCGCTCTCTTTTGCTGCATCGAAATACTCTGTCTTGTAGCAGTCCAGTGCGTTCTTGTTGTTGTCTGATGTGAATTCGTAGTCCTTGCCTAGCTTGCTTACGCACACGTCTGCGTCGTATTTTTCTCCGTCGAAACCTACATCCTCAAGTTTTGCCCTGAGCCTGAACACCTGTAGGTTGTGGTCCCTTTCCAGTTCGTCCAGTGCCACGTCTGATATCGCTTTCTTCGCGTTGTAGTCAAAGACGTCATATATCTTCCATCCGTCTTCTGTCTTCTTCAGGTAATATGTCTCTGCCCTTGACCTTTCTTTGTATTCTGCAGATCCTGTCACCACCTGCACTGCTGCCTTTGTCTCTGTTGCGTCTGTGACTGCAAGTTTCTGTATGGTCTCTTTCGGGTATACCAGGAGTGCCATGACTGCCGGGTCCATCGCATTGTAGCATCCCTTCTCAGAGAGGTGTTTGGCGCATTCTGTGGTGTATCCTTCTTTCCATTTCTCAAGCGCGTTGTCCATCCTTTCGTAGAAGCTTATGACCTGCTGGATGTAGCTCTTGTAGGGGTCCTCTGTGTATGCTAGGTTTGTGTTGAAGAACTCTATCATCTCTGGGATCGTCTTCTCTTCTGAGACTGAGAACCTGCTCACTGCCTGTTTTATCTCTGATATGTCTGCTGTGTCCAGGGACGCTTCCTGTCCTTGCTGCTCGGCATCATCTGCCTTTATGCTCACTGATTTCTTCTCTTCCCATCCCTTCTGGCATCCTGCCAGCAGGACCAGGCACATTATGATTGCAAACAATCCGACAGCTATAGATCCCTTTTTCATATTTGACCCCTTCTTCATCTGTTATTCCGTCCATGATTTTACCCTTTTTATTTAAACGTTATGGAAGATCATATGGAATGTTTATAAACTATCAGGATTTCTGCTTATGGATGGCAGTCGTCGTGTTTTCACCAGTGTACATAGACAAGACCTCTGATAAGGAGAGGGATGAGGCGCTTGCCGTACTGAAGGATTTCCTTGATGGCATCGCTCTCCAGGTAGGTTCGGGTGTCATCGATAGGTTCATCCTTGTGGATGATGCCAGTGACCAGGCATCGCAGCAGTTCTTCAGCAGACTTCGTCAGGGTTTCCCCTGGCTTGAGATCATCACCCACCATGAGAACATCGGTCTTGCCCAGACCCTGGTCAAGATTTATACGCGATTGGTAGATGAACTTGATGGTGAAGACATCATCGTTAGGCTTGATTCTGATGGTGAGCATATGCCTTCCAAGATCCCGGAGCTTGTCGCCCGCCTACGTGCAGGTGCTGATGGTGCTCTCTGCCAGATAAAATATTCTCCAGAGCATCAGGATGCTATCGACCGCGTCTTCAATCCTTCCCAGGGTCATCTCCAGGGATTGGTCGTCTTCGGTAGGCCTCTTGAGCATAATTGTCCTGGTTTCTGTGCCTATAAGGTCAGTGTCATGAAGAAGATCATGGAAAGATATCCTTGGTATGAGCAGGAATATATGAAGAGGTATGCCTCTCCTATGGACTGGACCATGGATCTTGTCGTCATGTTCCTCGCTGATCTTCAAGGTTTCAGGGTCGACCTCACCACTTTCCAGCCTTCTGTTAGGAAGCCTTTCAATAGGGGTATGGATAAAGTCCTTGATCAGATCCACACAGGCACAAATCATCTGAAGCTAATGCTGGCCCTTGATCCTGGAAGAAAGAAGAGGCTTGGTTCTTGAGATTTTTCGGGTTTTTTTAACCCACCACCCTGCTCACATGCTCGTGCTTGTTGACTCTTATCACCTTGTCCACGAAGCTCTCTATCTTGCTCTCATGCGAGACGATGACTACCTGTTTCATGTTCAACTCGTCCAGCACTGCCCTCACCTTGTCCAGTTGTTCAGAAGAGAAACCGTCTGTAGGCTCATCAAGTATTATCAGGTCTTTTGTCTTTATCTCCTGGACTATGTCGTTCACCACTTTGTTCAGCGCCAGCCGGTAGGCCAGTGCTATCGAGGTCTTCTCTCCTCCGCTTAGGTGGTCGACCAGGCTCTCATACCCGTTCTGCACCACCACCGGGCAGAAGCTGTCATCCAGCCGTACGGATAGGTTCTCGTCGTCTATCAGCAGGTCGAACCACTGCGTGAACAGCTCGTTGAACTGCTGGTGTATCTGTGTCATTATGTGTCTCTCCATCGTCGCCATGAGGTTTACGAACATGTTCTCTATCCATTCGTCTATCTCTCCCAGTCTTGTTATCCTTCCTATGGCTTTTTTCTTCTCTTCTATCTCTTTCGTTAGCATGTTGATCATCTTCTGCATGCCTTCTATCTCTTTTCCCATCTCTCCCAGCCTTATCTCGTACCTCTTCTCTTCTGCGGCTATCGTCTCCAGCTCCTTCCTGACTGTCTGATGTCTCTCTTCCGCGTCCTTTAGTTTCTCTGCATCGGCATTCAGTGTCATCTTCTCCTGGTTGATGTCTTTCACCCTCTGTTTGAGCTCTTCGACCTGCAGTCCGAGCTCGTCGTACTTTCTCTCTTTGTCGACCAGCATCTGCTGTACGTGCAGCATCTCCTGCAGTTTCATCTTGTGTTCGTGTATCTCCTTGAGCAGTCTCTTCTGGGTCTCTATCTCTCCTCTCAGCTCCTCTATCACTGCGTCGTCCATCTCTTCGAGCTCTTTCATCAGTCCTATCTTCTGTCTGTCGAGTGTCTCTCTCATCTTCTCTAGTCGCGCGACCTCCTCTTTCACCTTGTCCAGGTTCTCCACCTCTACCTTCATCGCGCTTATCTTCTTCTCCTGCTCTGTCATCCTCTCCAGTCTCTGCCTGTATTCTTCCAATGCCCCTATCACTTTCGCTTTCTTTGTGAGTATCTCTGCGAGTTCTGAACCGTACTTCGTTATCCTCTCGTCTTCCCGTTGCTTTATCCCTGTCTTGTATTCTGTCTTGACTTCCTGTCCGCATGTCGGGCATTGGTCGAGCTGTGTTATCTTCTCTTTCAGCGCCCTTGATTGTGATTGTTTCGTCTTGAGTTCGGTGACTCTCTCGTCTATCTCTTTTATTGTCTTCTCTGTCTCTGCCAATGATCCTGCTATCATCTCTTTGTCTTTCAGTTCCTCGAGCAGTCTTATCATCTCCTGCTTCTTCTCCTCTCCGCCGCTCTTGCCTTTGCTGCTCAGCTCCTGTTTCACCTCTTCTGCTCTCTGCACCAGGTTGTTCTTCCTCTCTATCAGTTCTGTCTTCTTTGTCATCATCCTCTGCAGCCTTTCCTCTTTGCTCTTGATGTTCTTCTCCACCTCGCTTGCTGCCGGGTGTTCTTTCTCCTCTACCTTCACCCCTTCCAGCCGTTCCTTGAGCCTTGCTGCCTGTTCTTTCATGATTGTCATCTCGTCGACATCTTTTGCCCTCTGCCTGACGACCTCTTTGAGTTTTGTGTCCAGTAGCTCTATGTTCTTCCTTATCTGTCCGAGTTCCTTGACCTTCTCTTCTGTCTCTGCCAGCTCTTCCTCTTTCTTCTTCTTTCTCTGTCTCATCGTCTCTGTCTTTTCTCGCATCTCTCTCCTGTTCTTCTCCAGCCCGGTGACTTCTTCCTCTCTTGTCTCTTTCTCTTTCTGTTTCAGCGGCAGGTCGTGCACTGTCCCTTCCAGCACTCTTTTCTCGTCTCTTGCCTTCTTTGCGTATATCTGTGCATTCTCCACTATCCGTTTGTACTTGTCTATCCCGAACACCTTCCTGAGTGTGTCTACCCTGCTGTCTGCGCTGTCGAAAAGTATCTGTTTCATCTCTTCCTGTGGTGTGTAGACAGTATACCTGTAGATCAGGCTCTTTGACTTCGTGAGCAGTTCCTTCGGATACCCCAGCAGTGAGAGAATCTTCGCTTTCATCTCGACGGGTGTCAGGTCGTGTCTTGTCCCGTCTATCATGAGGTATCCTGATTCCTGTGCTACTGTGTCTTTCCCCCGTCTCAACCCGCGTCTTATCACCACTTCCTTCCCGGCGACTGACATGGATAGCTCTACCTCTCCCTGGTTCTCTCCTTTCCTGAGTAGTGCATCACCGCTTAACCCGTCCCTTCTGGTCCCGAACAGTGCAAACTCCACTGCGTGGAGTATAGAACTCTTTCCTGAACCGATATCCCCTGCCAACAACACAGAACCAGACGGGAACTCTATCTCCTGAGAACTATAGCTTCTGATATTCCTTAGTCTTAACCTCTTTATCTGCATGATGTGGAAAAAGTGAAGGACGCATAAATACTTTTGGTCTTGTTTAAATACTGCTGTCCAATACTTTTTTATATTCGATGTAAGAACCGCTAGGCGGGTGGTATTATGGGCATTATGATTGATTCAGCTACGACGATTGTTTACAAAGGCAGGGTTATTGACTTCTCTGAGGTCAGGGAGCGTGAGGCAGGGCCTAAGACTGTATGCGCTGTCGGTCTTATCGGTGAACTTGCTGATGGGACTGTCCCTGAAGATTACTTGGTGGGTCTGGACATCCTTGACGCGCCGATGGAGATATTCCGTGCCCCTGACTCAGAAGAGCTTGTCCTTGAGGCAGTTATCACAGAGAGGGTACNNACACCAGGATTGAGTTTGTCCCTCGTTCAGGAGCAGTGCATGCTGTGCTGAAGAGGCCTACGACTACTAGTTTCAATGAACGCGAGAACATCGACGGCCAGGTGACGATATTTGATAGATATAAGAACCGTGATCTGGAAGTGATCGTCTACCATCATCCTGTCTGAATTATTTTCTTATCAGGCGAGCTTTTTAAGCTCCCTCTCTGCCTTCTCGAACACCTTTTCATAGGCCAGTATGAACTTCAGCACGCCTTTCATGAACTTCTCGAAGTTCTTCTTCTCTCTGCCTAGCTCTTTCGGTCCGATTATCTCCTCGCCCTTACGTCCGAACAGGTCATTCCCTTCTTCATATAGTCTTTTCATGTTCTGGAAGTGCTCTCTTACGATCATCACCAATGCATGCTCTGCTTCCACATCCTCGATTATCTTCTTGCTTACCCACTGTCCTCTCTTGTCGTAGTTGCTCTCATTCCTGAACATGACCTTGACATCTTTGTCTTTCAGCACCACTGTCAGTCTTCCGTTCACTGGTGTGAACTGTATGATCTCGCGGAGCATCTCTAACTCATGCAATAATCTTTCATAGAATTCTCCCAGTCCGTCTCCGAACCGTTCTTTCATGTGCCTGACGACTGTCTCTGCATCAAATAGCTTGTCCTGGAAGTCGTGCGTCGCTGTGACTATCTTCTTCTCTATGTCTATGCCTTTGTGCAGCCTCTTGAGAGCGTTGTGCGGCATAAGGATATCTTAGAAATTGATGTTTATAAAGATTTACTTCCTCTTCCCTCTAGGCTTCATGTCTTCTGCCTGGAATGCTAGGAAGTCTTCTGTCGTGAGCTTCATCTTCTTCTTTATCTTCTCTTCGACGTCTTTCTTGGTCTCGGCTATCTTTATGGCGTCCTGCTTCTTCTGCTTCTCTTTCTCTTCCTTGAATGTCTCTCCTATCTTCTCCCTGAGAGACCTTATCTCGTCCTGCTTTGCCTTGACCTTGTCGCTCTGTTCGATCCACTTGTTCTTTGCCTCGACGAATAGCTTGAGTGTCTCTTCTTCTCTGTCTCTGAGGTCCTTGACCTCTTTTGATGTCTCTACCAGCTCTTCGTGCTGTTCCTGGCTTGCTCCTGCCTTGACCTGTGTCTTCTTGTGTGCCTCGTCTGCCTTCTTCCTCAGTTTCCTGAGTTCTTTCTGGCACTCGTGCACCTTATCGAAGATCCCTGTCGCGTCCTGTGCAGACTCCAGCAGCCTCTTCTTCTCTGTTATCTGCTTCATGAGCCTCTGCTCTATGTGGAACGGCAATGCCTCTGTCTCGATCTTGAATTCCAGGTCCTCTATCTCCTGCCTGATCCTTGCCGGGTCAATCCTTATCCCGAATCTCTGTGTTATGTTGCCTCTCTCTGCCTGGAGTTTCTTGAGTTCCTGTACCTTGGCCTTTATCTGTGAGTTGAGCTCATCCCTCCTGGTCTTGGCTTCCCTGACCTGTTTGGTGAATGAGTTCCTCTTGCCTTTGGCGTCGCGTATGTTCTTAGAAAGAGAGTTGATATCGCCTGACACCTTCCTTCTCTTCTCGAAGGCGGCTTCTTTCTCGGTGTGGAGTGTCTTGAGAGTCTCCTTTAATGCGTCAAGCTCTTTTTGTTTTTCTGCGATCTCGGCTTGTACTTTCGCTTTTTCTTCGTCACTCAACATGTTTTCTTCACACGCGTTGTATTGGTTTGTGCTTGATGGCACATCTATCTCTCAGGGATAAAAGCCAAAAAAATAAAAGATATTAAGGCTTTTTACCCGAACAGGGCTCCTAGTCCTGCAGCTGCCTGCTCGTTGGATTTCTCCTCCTTGGCAGCCTTGTCCTCTTTCTTCTCTTCAGCTGCTGGTGCTGCTGAAGCTGCGGCTGCTGCCGGTGCGGCGACTACTGCTGCTTTCTCGATAGCCTCGTCGATGTTGACTCCCTCAAGTGCGGCGACAAGTGCCTTCACCCTGGCAGCATCGACTGCTACTCCTGCAGCCTCTAGGACCTTTTTTACTGAATCTTCATCCACTTTCTTTCCTGCTTTGTGCAGTAACATTGCGGCATAGACGTATTCCATTTTACTCATCCTCCATATTAATCATAAGTTCTTAGCCTGTCACCCCTTTGAGGCCTAGACATTGGGCATTTGCTTTGGCCAGTATCGCTTCGATCGCTGCGTCTGCGTATATCACTGCCTCGACTGCGAGCGCCTTGGCTTCCCTGAATGCCTTCTGCACCATCAACTCTGTTGTCTCTGGTGTGAGTATTCCTGCTTCCATGGCCAGGTTGAATGCCCATCTGTGAGCGTTAGTTATGTTGTTGAGGTACTCCTGCTCGTCTATCATGAGCACCTTCTTCTCGAACAGTTCTCCGTTTTCATATACTGCTGTGAGGTCGAGTCCTATCTCCATAGGCTCTATACCCAGCCTTGTGAGGAGTGCTGCGAGCTCTTCTTTTATCACGTCGCCTTCTTTTGCGACCTTTGAGTCCTTCTTGATCACTACCTTTCCTGCGTCGATACCTGCTGCGATGCCTACGCTGCCCAGCTGTCCGATCACCGGTCCTGGTGCGAATCCTGTAGGTCCTGCAGGGACTATGATGTCATTCGGCGCTTTCTGTCCTGCCTTTATCGGCGCGCTTGACTTGTTCTTCTTGAGTGTCTTCGAAAGTGCGAATGGGTTGTCTTTTGTGAATATCAGTGCTGGCATGCCTTTGAGGTATGGCACCAGTTTCTCCACTCCTGGCTTGTCCTTGCTTGCCTGTTCGAGTGCTATCTTGAGCAGCCTTCTCTTTGC
>DUGW01000029.1 GCA_013331125.1 Candidatus Woesearchaeota archaeon
TCTTCCACTGATTCGTTCAGTGCCTTTCTCACTGCAGCCACCTTTGCCTTTTCGGTCGCGTATATCCTTTCTGTAAAGCCAGCATAACCCATGGTTGTCCCCAGCCTGATTATCCTTCCTGTCATCGCCCTTTCTGAGCCTCGTCCGACAGTGAACTTGGCTGTCTCATTGAATAGCATCTCTGAGTATCTGAATTTGTCCGGCCCGAACATGCCGCTGCCTGTCGTCTCTCTTGCATTGTCGATAATTTTCCACTTTGACATGTCGTCTTCATCATTGTTTGCTATGAACTTGACCTTGAACTTCAGCGATGAGTCTATCGATAGGAGATCAAAGGCATTCTCGCCTGTTATCTTTATGTGTGGCAGGCCCTGTCTTTTGCCTGGTTCGTATCTCATGTTGTTCACGAAGAAGATGTCATGCTGTTTTTCAGGTCGGAAGCAGTTCTCTATGTGCTGTTTCATCTGTTCCCTGTCCAGCGGGAGCAATGGTATCCATTGCGCTGTCCCGAGGTTCTTCACCTCGAGTGCCTCCCGGCCTCTGCTGACCAGCGATGTCTGGACTTTCTGGAGGAATTTCCTGTGATCGTCCTCTGTGACCTCTCCTCTCGCTGACCTCAGCGGGTAACTTATCCATATCTCATCTCCTTGTTTTGTCATCCTTAGATACAGCTGTTCTGCCTCTTTTTTGCCTTTGTTGAAATGGTCGTCGAATATGTTGAATATGTTCTTGAGTATGAGATGGTAATAGGTATCGTTGCTGTCTGGTTTGTATATCTTGTTGAATGCGTTGAACCCGTCTATCTCTATGAATGTCATCACCTGCGGTCCTTCGATGAATGACATCTTCGCCACTGTCTCGTCATAGTCTTCCTCTCTCAATGCCTGGGTCATCCTCAGGTCGTAGCTTTTCTCCAGGAACCTTTTCTGCAATACCTGGGTGTAGAACTGTTCTTTCATCTTCCTGAATTTTTCCGCGTCTTCTGGCATCAGCTTTCCGTCTTTTCCCACCCTTGCATTCTCGAATATCTCGAAGAATGTCCTTGTGAGCTGGGTGTCGAGTCCTATCTGGTGGCTTATCCTCTTGATCATCACGCCCTCGAATTCCTCCTCGGGTATGTAGTTCCTTCCTAAGTATTGCTTCTCGAAATGACCGTCATGCACCAGTATTGCTGGGAACTGCTTCAGCACCTCATTCTCTATCTTTCTTGCCTCGTTCTTGTAGAATATCGAGAGCTCATGCGGTACATTGCTGGCCTCTTCTTTCTGCTGTATCGCCCTCAGGTTCTCTTCGAAGAGTTTTGGGTANNGATATCTTGTCTTTTTCTGCTAGCAGCATTGTCTTCTCTCCTAAATCCTTGACTTCTGCGAGCTGTGCCTCTACCTGCGCTGCCTTGCTCACCTCTAAGAAAAAGTTCTTTGCGACAGCAGGGACGACGGTTGCGTAACCTACGCACATCCTTGTGTTCAGGTTCCTGAAAGCTGCCTCTTCGTCTGTGCCGATGTATCTTTTTCCCTGCCTGTCTGGTCTGCTCAGCTCTTTTATTATGAAATCAGATTCGTGCAGCTCTCTCAATGCCTCGACTATGTCTTCTTTCGGTACGCCGACTATCTTGTATCGCGTCCTTCCCCAGATTGTGACGACTCCCCGCGTTGATATCTTGCTTCTGTCTGTCTTTGTGAATTCTCTATGTAGTTTACTTGCCAGGTATTCGTATCCTACCTCTATCATCTCATCCCCTAGTTTGTGTGATTCGTCCAGGTTGTTGCATGCTGTCATGTCTATGTTCACTACTGCTATCGGTACTGCCCCTGTCTTCTGCAGCTCTTCCGTCTGGTTCAAGTATAGGTTTATGGCCAATTCTGTTCCCAGCTGTGATGCGCGTTGATTGTTCGAGTATTCATTGTGGTATCTCTCCAGAAGGACCATTATTTCTGCCCTTGCGTCTTTCCATTGCTCTTCTGTTATCTTGTCTATGTTCTCCAGGAGTCCTTCTATCCTTACGACTACCAGTTCCCAGTCGTGCCAGAATGGCTCTACCTTCTGGAGTAGCTTGAATTCAATCTCTAGAAGTTCTCGGAGCTTCTTCTCGCTGTATGCCTGTTGCCCTGCGCCTTTTGTCTCTTCGAGCGCTTTCTTCTGTGCCTCTAGTATAGAACTGAGTTCCTTTAGGTTGGCGAGTATCTGTCTTGTGTCTGTCTCTTCCTTCTCCACAAGCGGCTTTGGCCCGAACTGGAAATGCGCGTTTATCAGCTCTGCGTAGTTGAGGTGTTTGTTCACCTCGACATTGAGTTCTTTCTGTTCCTCCTGGAACAGCCGCACGAGCTGGCCGACTGCGTCTGTCTGTCTCGTCACCACATCGAGTGTCTTGTCATGTAGTGTCTCTACATCCTCGACTGCGCCTTTGTCGAACAGTTCCTGCCAGTCTGGTGCAAGATCTTCCTTCTTCTGTCTGAAAAGGTTGACTATCTTATGGCACACTGCGACCAGTCTTGACCTCTTTTCTATCTGTTCTTTCGTGAACTGCTTCATGCAGGGATCCAAGGCCTTGGTATTTAAATAAGTTACTCAGTATAAGACTGTGCACGGCAGGAGTATAGCATCATTCTATCCCAGCTTCACTCCTGAGAATGACTGTTTTCCCTGGTCTGTCTTTGACCTT
>DUGW01000169.1 GCA_013331125.1 Candidatus Woesearchaeota archaeon
CTTCTTGTGACTATAGAATCGTATGTAGAGAGGCAACCCTTGACGAACTCTGTATCAGAAGGCAGTTGTATCTTGTCGTATATCATCCCGTTGTTGAACAGGGATTCCTCGCCGTCACCCATCCTTTCATTTGTCCAGGTAAGGACTATGGCTACGACAATCGCCACTATTATCAGCGTGGGTGCTCCGTGTCTCCTTATGTCGAAATGCATGTTCTCCTCTTTTTCAACCCTTAAGAAGATGTGATTTATAAATCCTACGCCCAATATCGCAAGACTTTTGCTATCTCGCGGACAGCATCATAGTATCATAGTATCAGAGAAGTGCCTGCCACTATCAACAGTATCGATGCCATCTTCTGCAGCAGGGCAGGTGTAGAGAGTTTCTCATGGATTATCCTTGGGTGGAACCTGCTTATCAGGGTCGCTGCCATGAAGACGAATAATGGTAGTGTCGCTTCGATGGTAGCGACGATCGACAGTGGTCCTGAACTCAGTGCTGCAAGATAGACTATCAGTGCTATGCCTGACAGGAATCCTGATACCACAAGGTGCTTGACCCCTTCTTTTGCCTTCTTGTGTATGTGTGGGTGATGTATCGCGTATATCACGGTCGTGGTGATTGTCACGCCTACGCCTGTCCAGAACAGCACTGGCCACATGTTTCCTGTGCTTGCCACTTTCAGGAAAACGCTCCTCAATGCATAGCAGAAGGCTGCGAGTGCTGCGAGCAGCAGCATCTTGTCAAGGCTGAAGAAGTGCCTCACATTCTTGAGGGAGAGCAGGAATGAGCCTAACAGCACAAGTACTATCCCGTAATATTTCAATGGTGTCAGTCTTTCTCCCAGGAACAGGAACGCTATAAGGATTATGAATATGGGTGATGATCCCATTATCGGCATGGCCTTTGATACCTCTTCTTTCTGGAGTACATAATAATATAGTATGCCTGCTATCCTGTATATGGATCCTGCAGCTATGGCAAAGAGTATCGATACCCATGGTATCATTATCGACCCTTGTGTCAAAGGCAGTATCAGGAATATCGGTGCTATCGTGAACCCTATCACTGTCGTGGCCAGATAGGCGTCTTTGAGCTCTTTGCTCACCGCGAACTTGTCGATTATGTTTATGACTGTCCACACGATCACAGCGATTATTGCCCATACAAGCCATGCCATGCAGATACCCTTACAAGACAGCTTTATAAACCTTTTCAGTGTCCCATCATGACTTTGAAGACCTGATTTAGCAAGATTTATATTTTGTAGAGAACTTGATTGTTTCATGTTACAAGAAGTAAAAGACATTGCTAGAACCACAGTGACAGTGGATCCTGCAAGAGTCGAGATGGGTAGTCTGGAACTTGATGTCTGTTCTTTTCCGATCGGACCACACGAGACTGAGTTCCAATTGAGTTTGGGCGGCCAGCCTTTGGAAGTAGATGGCTCAGCACCACACTACAAGACTCGTAAAGAAGTCCTTAAGGCGTATGATAAAGTGCGCAATGCTCTGGAAACAGGCAGATACAGACTAGAATTCTATGATGGTTTTACTCCAAAAATTCATTTAGAGTANNACCACCACTCCCTCACACGCTTCCTGATGTTCTCACGCCTTTGCATCCATCTTATGTCAGCAGGTCGATGAGTTCTCTTGCAGTCTCGTAGGGTACCGCTTGTCCTGTTATGGTTGCGTTGCGATCCATCCTGCCCGTAACATAGTCCTGCACTCTGTTAGTACCTATCCTCACTATCTCTTCATCACCTTGGCGCACATAGAGGGTTTCTTTCAGACCGTTGCATCCACAGAAGCATTGCATCCGGTGGTATCTCAGACGCAGCTCCCCTTCTGGGCCTTTCCTTTTCAAGGCAGTCATTCTCGTGACCTCTATGGCCGGTCCTTTTCCATAGTCTCCTCCTTCAGCAGGCATCTTATCCTCATACCCGCCGGTGACCTCTCTCTCTGGATATCTCTTTGCGAGCTCTCTTACCTTTTCCGCAAGGAACTCGTCCATCCTTTTCTCTGCCATTTTTCCCTCCCTGTCTGATCCACCTCGTGCATGAGAAAGAAGAAAGCAAAGTATATTATAATTTGTTGTAGAAAACTAAACAACAGAATGCAATATTAGAATATGCCGACAGGGTCTGCAATCAAGCCAAAAATAAGAATGACCAGAAATGATATTACCTAAATATCCAGATTCACGACTTCCTTCGCGTGTTTCATTATGAAATGTCTTCTTGGTGCGACTTCGTCTCCCATTAGTACCGTGAACATCTTGTCTGCCTTGACTGCATCCTCTACTGTCACTCTCTTCAGCAGTCTTGTCGACGGGTCCATGGTGGTCTCCCATAGCTGTTTCGGGTTCATCTCTCCCAGGCCTTTGTATCTCTGTATCATCACTCCGCTCTCCCTGCCCCACTCGTCCAGGACATCGTGCCTCTCTGTCTCTGAGTGCACATATTTGATCTGTTTGCCTTTCTTGAGCATGAACAGTGGTGGCATTGCCAGGTAGATATATCCCGTATCTATCAGCGGCCTCATATACCTGAATATCAGCGTCAACAGCAGTGTCTCTATATGGCTTCCGTCCACGTCCGCGTCTGTCATTATTATTATCTTGTGGTATCTTGCCTTTGTCACGTCAAAATCATTCCCTAGTCCGCAGCCTATCGCTGTTATGAGTGTCGAGATCTCGTTGTTTCCCATTATCTTGTCGA
>DUGW01000133.1 GCA_013331125.1 Candidatus Woesearchaeota archaeon
CTCTCCGCTGCCTGATGTGTATTCCTCGCAATATTGGAGTGTGCCGAAGAGTTCTCTATAATGTCCAACAGTGTCTTTATTACAGAAGGTCGCTCCGCTGCATCCCATGACCAATGCTGCTCCTGCCGCCGCGAGTATTGTTTCTAGTTTCATGCGATATATCAGGACTGCAGCCTACTTATTTCTTGTCCTATTAGAATAATTAGATATAATGATATCTGCGCTAGCTGTTCTGCTCACGCGCCGAACCCTATCAGTCCTACGCCGAACACTATGAGCATTATCCCTGCCCATTTGAGCCATCCCATCTTCTCTGCGAGGTATTTGATAGAGAGTATGCTTGTTATTATGTATTGCAGGGCAAGGAAGGGGTAAAGCACTGACAGCTCTCCGAACTTGAACGCTATCAGGGAAAGGATTGTCGAGCAGCAGAACAGCCCAAGACCCACTATGAGTTTCCAGTTCTTGAGCAGCTTCCAGATGTTGAATGTTATTGTCGGTGCTGCCTGTTTTATGAATAGCATAGCTGTGGCTCCTATGATAGACACAACGACCATCACTCCCATTGTCCATATCGGTGTTGCCATTATCCCCTCAACCTCAGCTTCTTCTTGTTTGTCCTGCTTGATAGTCCTATGAGTACCACTCCGCACACGATTGCCGCAACTCCCAGTATCTCTGCCAATGTTATGATCTCACCGAGGACCAGCCATGACAGTAGAGTGACCCATATGAAGCTCAATGATATGAACGGGAAAAGCACTGAGAGCTCTCCGTGCCTATAGCTGTATGTGAGTAGGATGAAACCCATGAAGTAGACTATGCCGCCTATGATCACTGGATAGGCTGCCAGCACCCCTTCGATACTCCATCCGAACCTGTTCATCCCGACCTTGAACAGCAGTGAACCTGTCGATGAGAATAGCGTGGTTATTATGACTAGCAGTATTGCCCATGGCTTTGTCTCTATTTTGATCCCCCGACTGGATCCGGTCACTTGTTGACCAGGATCTCTACTATGGCTGCGTATGCTGGTCTTGTTATGAAGACGCCTATTGATATTCCCAGTATTGTTGTCAAGGCGAATCCTTTCAGAAGTCCTGCTCCTGCGAAGAGCAGCGGTATCATCGCTGCCACTCCTGTGAAATATGCTACCATTATTATGAAGAATGCTCTCTTTATCTTCTCTTTCCAGCCCAGCTTCTTTGCTGACCTTTCTTTGAGTGTCTCGTCTGCTATGACTATCTGGTCGTCCACTCCTGTTCCTACCGCGACTATTATTCCTGCGATTGCTGCCATGTCTATGTTCCACTGGATGAGTGAGGCGACTCCCAGCACTATGATGACCTCTGAGAGCATCGCGACCAGCATCGGTACTGCGACCTTCAGCATCCTGTATCTTATGAATATGACCAGTGATACCACCAGTATGGCTATGAATGCCATCGTGAATGCGTTCTTTACGAAGTCTTTTCCGAGGACTGGGCTTATTGCGTCTGTCTTGACTACGTCTAGCTTTACTGGCAGTGATCCTGTGATCAGTATTGTCTGCAGTCTCTTCATGTTCTGCAGTGCGTTGGTGACTGCCTCTGGCTGTGTTGTTCCCTGTCCTCCTCCGCTTATCATGATGTCTGTGACTGCCCTTCCTTTGAGGTCTTCTCCTATGTTGAGCTCGTCTACGAGTGAATCGTCAAGGTAAAGCAGTATCTTCTCGCTGAGGTAAGAGTCTCCCCCTTCTCCTGTTATGACTTCTAGGTCTCTTGTCGCGTCTGCCTGTCTCTCTGCTGCCTCTGGGTTGAGTGATATCGAGAATCTGAATGCGCAGCTGTACTGGTTCGGTCCTACCTGTCCGCATCCTCTCTGCGGGTCTATTCCTGAGCAGTCTGCTGATCTGCACACATAGGTTATGTCATTTCCTCCTATGAACACTGTCGTGTTGCCGACTTTTGCCTCGAATTTTCCCTGCTTGGAGATCAGCTCCCTGACCTCTTCTTCGTCAGCTCCTGCAATCTCTATTATTATGAACTGGTTGCCTTCGAGGTCTGATGCCTCTCTTACCACCACATCGCTCAGTCCGAACACGTTGAGCCTCTCTTCGAGGTTGTCTAGTATGACTTCCATGTCCTCTGGACTGACTTCCTTCTCTGGCTTCAGCATCACCCTTGTTCCTCCCTGGAGGTCAAGGCCTTTCCTTATGTTTGTTGATGGTGCGTCGTATACCCTGAGTCCTAGCGGCTCTGTGCCTATGACCTCTTTGAGTACCTTTGGCACCTCGATTGTCCTGTTGACTGTCTCGTTGACTGTCTTGTTGTAGCGCTCGCCTGTGCTCTTGTTCCTGAATGTCTTGTTTACCTGTATGGTCTCTTCTATTGTCTTCTCTTCTGTCTCTTCTAGCTCTGTTATCTTATATAATGGCCTTACCTGCATCTGGTAGAATCCTTTGTCTGTCTTTATCTGCAGTGTCTGGTTCGGCCTCAGGTCTGAGGTCATTGTGTAGAATGATGCCTCATCTACTACTGGCTCATTGTTGATCGAGAGTATGACTTCCCTTGACATCGGCGGGGTCGTGGCTTTCGGGCTCTGTATGCCTGCCATGCTTGCTGTGCTGTTTGGCGCTATGCTCCTTATCGCCACTCCCTCTGCGCTTGGGTCTGGGTGTATCGCCACTATTGATAGTATGACGAACACTGCCAGTATTATTATCCTTACACTCTTAAGCATCTTCTTGGCTGTGCTCATCTTTCTTTTCTCTCCTCGTGGCTTATATGGTGCTCATGGGCCTTGTGCTCATGTGCCTTGTGATCGTGATGTTCATGCTTCTCGTGGTGTCCTTCGTGGTGTGCTGCATGGTGCTCGTGATGTCCGTGATGTGCCTTCTTGTGGTGCTCCTCTTCTTTCTCATCTTCTTCCTGTTCTGGCTCATCTTCATAGTCTTCTTCAGGTTCGTAATCTTCTTCCTCGCGCTCTTTCTTCACTCCGTAGCTTGCTCCTGCGTGGTATTTGTCGAGTGTCGCCCTTGCCTCTTTCCTGGACTTGTTTTCCATGTACCATCTGAGTATTCCCACGTTCTGTATCCATGTGTTGAATATGTCGAAGAACAGTCCTATGAGCAGTATCAGCATTATCTGTCTGAGTGTCTCTGAGTGTGTGAAGAAGTATCCTACGAGTATGGCTGCGAACGATGTCACTGTCATCGTCATTCCTGTCTTCATCGACCATACTATCCTGTCGAATACCGATCCCATCTGTCTCTTGAGGACCCTGGTGGTCAGCAGGATGTCTGTGTCTACTGAGTATCCTATCAGCATAAGTAGTGCTGCTATGCCTGCTGTCTCCAGCTGTATGCCGAACAGGTTCAGTGCTGCGACCGTCATTGTTATGTCTGAGAATGCTGATAGTATCACTGCGAATCCTGGCACGAATGTCTTGAATGCTGCGAACACGACTATTGCCATCAGCACGAATGCTATCAGCAATGCGATGAGTATCTGTTTGAAGAAGCTCTCTCCCAGCGCGGATCCCATGGTCTCGACGCTTATCTTTGATATCTCTCCGAGCTCTGCCTTGACTGCTGCGACCAGTTCGTCTGGATCTACATCAGTGGCGTCTATTATCACTCCTATGTTCTGGCCTGCGCTTGACAATGCCCTTACATTTATGCTTCCACCCAGTTTGCTCGATAGGCTTGACTGAAGAGTCCCCGTGTCTATAGGATTCTCGTAAGGCACTGTTACTGTGACTCCTCCTTTGAGCGTTATGCCTCTGTGCACGAAGTCTCCTGTTGTCACTGCTGTGCCTATTATTATTAGGATTGATATCACAAGAAGTCCGATCGTTATCCACATGTTCTTCTTATAGTTCTTGTCATACCATCGTAAGAATCTGCCTTGTTTGGTGCTTGAGTCTTCTACGTCTGCCTCTTCGGCCTTGTGTGCTTCTTTGTGCTCTTTGTGTTCTTTGTNNGAGCCTTCTTTCCCGTCTTGACATGCCTTCGTCAACAAAATCGCTTATTAATAAAGGTTTCGTGGGTTATAAATACTAAGGCTTCAATTAAGACTCCTTTGAAAAAGATAAGAAATTTTCACCCGATTTTCAATTTTTAGAGGATATTGCTGCCTTTACAAGCCCAAAGAAGAGTGGTGCTGGCTCCAGTAGCTTTGACTTCAGCTCTGGGTGTGCCTGTGTCGCAATGAAATAAGGGTGGTCTTTGAGCTCTATGAATTCTGCCAGTGTCCTGTCCGGCGACATGCCCGATATCACTAATCCTCCTTTCAGTAGCTGCTCATGGTATTCTGGGTTGACCTCATACCTGTGCCTGTGCCTCTCTGAGACCTTTGTCTTGCCATAAAGCTGGTTTGCCAGGCTTCCTTCTGTCAGCACTGCTGGATATGCCCCCAGTCTCATTGTGCCCCCTTTGTTCGTCACCTGTTTCTGTTCTGGCAATATGTCCACTACCGGGTGTGGTGTGGCTTTGTTCATCTCTGTTGAGTGTGCTCCCTGCAGTCCGCATCTGTGTCTTGCATGCTCTATCACTGCCAGCTGCAGTCCAAGGCATATCCCCAGGAACGGTATCTTGTTCTCCCGGACGTATCTTATCACCTGTATCTTCCCCTCTGTGCCTCTTGAGCCGAAGCCTCCTGGCACTATCACTCCGTCCACCCCTTTCATGGCATCTGCCACTGTCTGTTTTCCTTCTTCTATGTCTGTCGTCTCTACCCATTTTAGGTTGACTTTGTGTTTTGTATGTGCTGAGCAGTGTATCAATGCCTCTATTATACTTGCATAGCTGTCTTCCAGTTTTGTGTATTTTCCGCATATCGCTATCGTGATCTGTTGCCTCAGGTCTGCGAGGTTCCCTACCAGTTGCTCCCAATGCCTTAGGTCTGGCGGGCTGTATATCCCGAGTTTCTTGTGCAGTATCTCTGACAATCCTTCTTTTTCGAAGATGAGCGGTATCTGGTATACATTGTCCACATCGATCCCTGATATGACTGCCTCTTCTTCTACGTCGCAGAATATGGCGATCTTTCTCTTGATTGATGGTTCGAGGAATTCTTCGCACCTGCCTATGACCACGTCGGGTTGTATCCCTCTCTGTCTCAACAGGTTGATGCTCTGCTGTGTGGGCTTTGATTTCTGTTCATTCACTTTGGATGGTACAGGGACATATGTCAGGTGTATGTACAGGACATTGCTCTCCCCTATGTCTTTCTTGAGCTGTCTGCATGCCTCGACATAGAGTTCGTTCTCTATGTCTCCTACTGTGCCTCCGACCTCTATCATGAGTATGTCTGCTTTCTCTTCTTTTGCTGTCTGGTATATCTTCTCTTTTATCCAGTTCACGACGTGTGGTATGTATTGCACCGTCTTTCCGAGATAGTCTCCTCTCCTTTCTTTTTCCCTTATTGCTGAGAAGACCTTTCCCATGGTCAGGTTCCAGTCGAATTTGCTTGTGACATTCAGGAATCTTTCATAATGCCCGAAATCCATATCGACTTCTCCTCCGTCGTCGAGGACGAAGACCTCTCCGTGTTCTATCGGGTTCATGGTCCCTGGGTCTACGTTCAGGTAACCGTCGAGTTTCATCGGAACTACGCGTAGCTTTGAGCTGAGTAATCTTCCGATAGAAGCAGCTGCGATCCCTTTCCCTAATCCTGAAAGGACTCCGCCTGTGACGACGACATATTTTGTATTTCCCGATTTTCCCATATCGGGATTCTGAAGGATTTTTGATTATATTTAAATCTTGTTTGTAATTGTCTGATGACAATTGATATTGGGTCTGGCCGCCCTATTTTTATAAGGACTGAGCGACTGATCACTTCTTTGGGTGTTCCTTATCAGAAGAACGCATAATATAATCCTGAGAATACCTTCCATCCGTCGAACATGGGTATCGGCAGCATGTTGAACACGAACAGCAGCAGGTTTATCCTCGACGTGAGCCATATGACTGGCAGGTATTGCTTGTATCTCTTCACGAACCTCTTGTTCTTCATCAGTCCCCATGCTCCCAGGAACAGTATAAGGTTCACTGCCGGTCCTGCGAATGCCACTATCGAGCTTTCCAGTGGTGTCATCTGTCCGTATATCGATACGTATGCAGGTACGAAGAAAACGAATCCGAAATTCATCAGTCTCAGCAGCACTGCGAGTCCCAGCCAGAAGTATGCTGCGTTGAACTCTGCGCTCAGTCCGTAGCTCATCGCCATGACCTTGTGTCCTATCTCATGCAGTATGACTGCTGGTGCGGCCACATAGATTGCTGTCTTGAACCCTGCACTGACTGACGTCCTTTTTCCCAGGCTCCTGTAATACTCTACTGGGTCCTCTGCCTGCTTTCTCTTGTCGCCTGGCATGTGGAACCTTGACCCGAACACGTCCTTGAATATGAAGCCTAAGGCTAAGGTCATGACTGTTATGTCGATGATCTCGTTCACGCTGAAAAATGCCATATGCCTTGTTCCTCGCAATCGGTATATAAATTTAGTGAAAGTTAACTGAGTCAAGTCAAGTGGGTTGCCGCCTGGCGAGCTTCAGAAACGCGATGCGGTTCATATCGCAGTTGGGCAATATGCAACGGCATACGGCCCTATGCGAGCGCGGCAACCCGGAACTCAATTAAGTTGACAGCGCCTGAAAGTCCCGTCAGCTCACGCTGAACCTCACTCCTCCCTGTCCTTTCTCCACTTTCATTTTCTTTGTCCTGAACTCTATCGTCTTCTGTCTCGCCGCCCCTAGCCGATCTTCTGCAAATACTGTCAGCCGGAACTCCCTGTCCTGCATCTCCTTGGGCAGCACTGCAAGCCTTGAGAACTCCTTCACATAATCCTCATTCGTGAAGTTCACTGAATACTCTTCTGACCTGAACTCAAGCATGACCTTAGACTCCAGTCTGGTCGTCACTTTGACATTGACCACGGGATAATATCCGTCCTTGAAGAGCTGCACCTCGTTGGCTTTTATGTCCACTGATACTTTGTTACTCAGCAGTCCTCTGTACATGAAGTAGTTCATGATTATGAAGTACATGACCGCAATAACTACGAGGAATATGACGAGATACATGAGTGCTGTGAATCCTGTCGTCGAGAAATAGTCTGACAGGCTCCGTTCTCTCTTGTCTCCTTTTTCTCCCATCTTTCACTGGTCCTCAGCTTTTTTTCTGTTTCCTGCCTTGTCTTTCTGTCTGACACTGACGTATATCCTGAATCCGCTGCTTTTCGCCGTCTGCTCTGTGTTCCCGAACACCTCCTGCATCTTCTTCTCGAGTTCTTTTCCCCCTTTGTTGTGTCTTGCCACCATCTGGAGGGTGCCTCCTGGTCTGAGATGTTCTTTGGCTTCTTCTATCATCCTGAAGCATACCTTTTTTCCTGCTGTCTGCGGCGGGTTTAGGAGTATCGTGTCGAAGTCCTTGTCAGCCACCCTTTCAAAAGAGTCGCCCTGCACGACTTCTCCATCCAATCTGTTGAGTTTGAGGTTCATCTTTGTCAGTTTTACTGCTCTTTCATTCACGTCTGAGAAGACTGCCCTCACTCCAGGATGCTCCTTCATCTGTGCTATCCCTACTGCTCCGTATCCACATCCCATATCAAGTATCTTCCATCCATCATCGATGTGTGCCTCGTCTATAAGCAGCAGGCTTCCTCTGTCGATGTGCGTGGGAGAGAACACCCCTCCTGCTGTGTAGAGTTCGAGTTCATTCCCGAGTAGCCGCGCCTTTATCTTCTTCGGCTCGAACTTTGATGTCTGTTCTTTTGAATAGTAATGTTCTGCCATCTGTCTAGCCTCCTTTTTTCAGCCCTTCTTTCAGTGCTTCTTTCAGCCCTTCTTTCAGCCCTTGTTTGAGTCGCTGCTTCTTAAGTGCCCTGTTGTAGCAGGTCCATATCGTCCTGTCATCCCTGTTCAGCAGGACTGCTATCTCATGGAAGCTCTTGTCTGCGTTCTCTTTGAGGTATTTTGATATGCCTTCTAGTGGTGCGAGTTCCCTGTTGTGGAATATGTCTATCGGTATCTCCTGCTGCTCTGTCTTCTCTTTCTCCGGGACAGTGTCCGCTTTTGTCGTCTTCGCCTTCTTGGCGAGACCTGCAGTCTTACCTGGCTTCTTGCCCTCTCTCTTTTTCTTTGCCCTGTTGCAGCAGGTCCATATCGTCCTGTCGTCTCTCTTGAGCAGCTCTGCTATCTCATGGTATGTGAGTCCCCTATGTTCCTTGAGGTATTCTGATATTGACTCGAGCGGCGCGAGATCCCTGTCTCTGAATATGAAGCTCGGTACACTCTTCATGTTCTCTTCACCGGATATGCCTTTTCCGGATCCGCTCTCGCTTTTTTCTTTGCTCATCTATTTTTTCGCCTTTGATTTTCGTGCTATTTCTCTGATTTCTCCTTGAATCTCTTTGTTAGGAAGTAGAACCACACGACATTCATCATTATCAGGAGGATCACGACCACTATTATCAGCATTATCAGCAGGCCTTGTGTCGATATCTCCTTCTGTTCTGCCTGGCTGATCGCCATTCCTGTCCCTTCTCCGAGGAATGTTATCTTGTTGGTGTCTACCTCTATCGTCATGATTTTCTGGGTGATCTTCTTTGCGTAGTTGACCTGCATCTTGACCTGGTATATTCCTGGCATCACGTCTGCTGTGTACCAGTATCCTTCGAGTTTTCCCAGCTCTCCTGCAGGTATGTCTATCGCTGCTGTCTTGAATCTGTTCATCTCGTTTCCGTTGTTGTCGTCTATTATGAACTCGATGAACACTCCGTCTATCTGTTTGTTCCAGTTGTTCATGAGCGATACGTCGAACTTGGCCACGTCTCCGAGCCTGAAGTTGTCCACTTTCACGTCGCTTAGCTCTATCGTGAACCTTCCTATGTCGAACGGCTGCTCTATGAAGAACTCCTTGTCATCATACTTCACTGTCACCTTCGCTATGTAGCTTCCCATCTTGACCTCTTTCGGCCACATGGCGGCCAGCCTGATCTCTTCCTTTGATTTTGCCGATCGCCTGTTCGTCTCTGCGCTTCCTACCTTGTCTCCTGTCGGGCTGTATATGTCCACTGTGGCGCTTAACTGGTCTATGTCCTCGGACCCGTAGTTGTAGACCATTATCGTGAACTGCGTGTCCTTGTCCATGTTCTCCGCGTTGGACACAAACATCTTTCCTTCTGCGTATTTTCCTGGGTATGGCACCTTGATTATTATCTCCGATATCACCGCGATGGCTGCTGTGACTGTGCTTCCTTCTATGTCAGTGCCTGGCGGGAACTCTCTCACGACCAGTTCGAGTTTGTGCTCTCCTGGTTTTGCGCTTGCCGGCATCTTGAGTCTGTACGGTATGGCTGTGAGGACCTGTCCTTCGCCTATGTCGTATAGCGTTCGTTCGAATGTGACCGAGTCGCTGAATTCTCCCTGCGCATATATGCCCAGCCTCACTGCTTTCCTGTCATTGTTTATTGCCATGAGTTCGTCGCTTATCTCTTGTCCTGCCGCGAAGCTGATTATCTTCCTGCTTGGGCCGACACCTATCGCTTCTGCACCTGGCGCAGACACGGCGACTAGGCCTAGGAGCATCATGACTAGCAGGATGATGTTCGCTTTCCGTCTTCTGTCTTGTTCTCTCATGTTTTCCTGTTATGCTTGTTTTAGCCTGCCTGCTGCGCATAGAAGTTCAGCGTCGACGATTTGCTTCCTGGCGGTTCGTCCAGAGGCACTTTTATCCTGAGGTCTATCCTTACCTCGTTATGGTCTGATGAATAGTTGAGCGAGTCTATTATTGTCCTGTTCACTGCAGAGATGTTGGTCCAGTCCATGGCCGATCCTGACTGATTGATCGATCCCGGCTCTCTTGTGTCTGCTACCTTTACCTGGAAGTTGTCTGACGGCAGGCTTGCGCGTAGGAAGAGCGAGGAATCTGCTGTTATGTTGACTATGCTTGCCACTACTGTTCCTGTGTTGTTGAGTATGAATGGGTTCGGATCTTCATCTGTCGTGTCATCCTCTTGGCCTATTACCATCTGTCCGAAGTCTATCACATTTGTCCCGCCGATCTGCTCCAGGCCGAGGAATATGACCGGCATCACCGAGAAATTGAATGTATCACTGACTGTTCCGTAGTCTTCTCCGTCATAGGCGTATACTGTCCAGTTGTATGGCTCACTGCACTGGTCCGTGGTCTTGAGTTCTGTATTCACTACGTCTGTTGTGCTTGAGATTCCTGACTCGACTATCTCTGCTGCGCATCCTCCTGTTATGTTCCTGACATATGTCAGCACGTCTCCGTCATCATCCGCTGCAGCGGTCCATATGAAGGCCGGGTATCTTGTCATTATAGTCTGGTTGTTGTGTGTCGGGACGAGCAGCGAGACACTTGTCGGTGGTGTGTTGAGTATCGTGACGTTCTCGCTGAATATGGTGTTTCCCATCCTTCCTTTCTCGTCGAATGGCGTCACTGATACGTTCCACCACTCGTGCTTCTTTGTCTCTGTGTATGCTGTGATGTTGTGCCATCCGACTCCTGAATTGAACGACTGGTTGGCCTGTTCTGGCGTCATGGCGAAGTTATGGACTTTTATTCCTGCTATCTCTCCGTCGAAGGTATATGTAGATGCTGTCGTGTATCCTCCTATCACCACGTAGCCGTTTCCTATGTCATCAAAGCATCCTGCAGTTGCGGCTCCGCCGACATATGATCCGTTGATATAGAACTTGAGACTGTCTGTGCTGTTGCATGTGACAAGCAGATGTACCCAGCTGTCGACGGCTATGTTGATGTTTGAATCGGTATCGACTGCCCCACCGAGCCCGTCATGGTCCATATAGAAATGGTAATCATCGTCTGCTGATGAGACGAAAAGGCCCATCCTGTTGTTGGCATCTACATAATAGCTGCTTATCCACTGGTTGACCGCTATATTATTATTGTCTGGTTTGACCCACATCTCTATCGTGGCTTCTGTGGCCCCTGACCAGTCTGGGTCTGTATAGATATAGTCGTTCTGTGCTGGGTTGTAATCATAGACTCCGAAACCGACATTGCTTCTCTGCTTCTTGTATAGTGGTTCCTGTCCGTCGCCCGCGCCTGGTGCGCCTGCCCTTGCATTCTGCCCGTGCCCGCTTATGTCATATAGTGTCTCCTCATCTAGGCTATACCTGACATCCTGGTTCATGGGCAGGTTCAGCAGTGTCCTGGATGTTCCGTTCCTGTACCAGTTATAGGCGAGCTGGACTGCCTGGTCCTCAGGATCAGTCACTGAGAATGGCCATGCTGTCAGGTTCTGTAATGTCCTGTTCAGCGTCGTGTTTGTAGTGTTGAGCACCACATTGCCCACGACCGGAGGGCTGTTGCTTGTGTTGACTCCTATTCCGTACTTGCTCTGGGGGTACTCTGCGGTCAGGCTTATACGGTTGTTTGTTGTATCAGGCGTGTTGTTCAGTGTCTGCCATTCGACTGTGTGTCTTATGAGTATGAATTCTGACTCGTCCTTGGTCTGTGACTCTGTCTCATCCCACTCGAAGACTATGCTGTCTATAGTTGAACCCATACCTACTCCGGCTATCTCTACGAATTTCCACTCCAATGATTCCACTTCAGTGGGCAGGGGCGTGGTGTTGGTCGTCCAATTGACGAATATTGCCCTGAACTGGTCGACTGAGTCTGAGACGCTGAGTGTTGTGTAGTTCTGTGTAGGATGTCCCTGCGGCGTCCTTACAGTGAGGTGCTCTGCATCGAACTGGTATGGCGCCTCCCCGTCGGTGTTGTTTGCGAGCATGTCATACTTGTTATGGAAAACTGTGCTGTTTATGAGCTTGACTCCTCCCGAGTCTTTGTTTATGTGGAATCCTGCCTGCGTATTGTTGAATGCGGTACAGCTTGTGACATTTGAGTTGATGGTGGAATATACCAGGAATCCTTCTGTGTTGTCGTATGCTGTGACATTGTTTATCCTGCTGTTCTGTGCGATATGGGCATAGACGCCTTTCTCATATCCTGTTACATGTCTGCAGTCTCTTATCCTGACATTCACACGTGGTTCTGAGGCCGTTCCTGTGATGACTATTCCAGCAGCATCTTGCTCTCCGTCATTCGTCACATTGTATCCTGCGCATCTTAAGTCTACATTGTCTGAATCTATGACTATACATGCCTTTGTTATGTCCGCTACATCGCTCAGGATGTTCTGTGCGCCTATGGCGTTCTCTGTCATGGTGTATGTTCCTGGGCTGGTTATGACCTGGCATGCAGTGAATACTGTCAAGTTTGTGCTGCACACTTCGACACCATCGCAGTAACCGTCATTCGGTGTCACGCATGCCTGCCAATTCTCTGCTCTCTCTGTCTCCTGTGAGACGATGGTGTCTGTCCTGTTCTGGTAGAATGCCCTTACCTGTTCTGCAGACAATGACCTGTTGAATATCTTGACTTCATCTATGTCTCCTATCCAGTCGAACCCTCCGGATGAATAGTCTCCAATGATTATTGGATTGGAGTTGCTCATCGAACCGAGGTCACTTACGACTGAATGGTTGACGTACTGACCGTCGATATATAGGGTTGCGTTTCCTGAATCGTCGAATGTTGCTGCAAAGTGATGCCATTGGTTGTTCGTGTATGTGCCTGGTGTCTGTACCTGTCTGCATGTCGGTCCGCAGAATATGCATCTGAACTTGTTTCCTGAATCTCCGTTGTCG
>DUGW01000032.1 GCA_013331125.1 Candidatus Woesearchaeota archaeon
CAACCTTTGCAAACTCCTTCATTCGTTGGTCTACCTTCTTCTTGGTCTCGCCGTGTTCAACATCCACAATACATCTCAATAGGTCTCGCATTGCTCCACCCCAAAAACATTACAGTTATCTGTTTACTGCCTTGACAATCGCCTCGGCATCAATACCATATTTTCGCCTGAGTTGCTGCGGCTTTCCGGATCTTGGTATCTTCTTGACATAAAGTTGCTTGACAGGCCCTAATATGCCTGAGACAACCGCACCTATGCCGCCGAAATAATGGTCTTCCACCACCACGACATTGTTGCTGCATTCCTTGGCGTTCTTGATCAGCCCTGCTGCATCGACTGGTTTTACTGAGTAAAGGTCTATCACCCTGACCGACTTTCTTTTTTTCTTGAGACTTTCCTGGGCCTTGAGCGCTTCGTGCACTGTCTCGCCTGCTGCGATGATAAGTGCCTTGTCTTTGCTGCTCTTGTATAGGACCTTGAACTTGCCTGGCGGAAACCGTTCTTTCTTGTCATACAGGACTGGTGTGCCTTCCCTTGTGGTCCTCATGTATGATATTCCTTTGGACCTTGCCATCTCCTTGACAAGCTGCTCTGTTGATACTGCATCGCATGGATAGAATACCTGTGACTCTGCCATGCTGAGGAACATCGAAAGATCCTCAAGTCCCATCTGTGATGGGCCATCCTCTCCTATGCTGACCCCTGCATGTGATCCGACAATATTGATGTTCGCTTCTGAGTACATCGCCATGCGTATGAAGTCATGCGCTCTTGTAAGGAATGTGCCGAATGTCGCTGCGAATGGCTTGAATCCTACTGCTGAAAGTCCTGCTGCCATGCCTATCATGTTCTGCTCTGCAATGAATGATTCGAATGATCTTTCAGGGAACTGTTTGAAGAAGGCATCTGTCATGGTTGAATTCCTGACATCGCCGTCAAGAGCGACCACTGTCTGATCTTTCTTGCCAAGCGAAAGAAGAGCGTTCCCGAATGCCTTCCTTGTCGCAACCATCTCCCCGATATTATAATCCTTGACCTTGAAATCCACAGGACTTTGTTTCTGCCGCGCATATCTCACCTGCGACTTGAGAGTTATCTCTGCAGGTCCTATCTCACTGAGTGCCTCCTGCATCTGCTCCTTGCTGAGTGGCTTGCCGTGCCATCCTTCCTTGTCCTCAAGGAATGATATGCCTTTGCCTTTGATTGTCTTTGCGAGTATGGCAAAAGGTTTCCTGCTTTTTTTTGCGCTTTGGAAAGCTGCTAGGACCTGCTTTGTGCTGTGGCCATCTATTATCTTTGTGTTCCATCCGAATGCCTTGAACTTTTTTGAGTATGCCTTGAGGTTGTGGCCGTGCATTGTCTGCTGTGACTGCCCTAGTCTGTTGACATCGACTATTGCGCAGAGGTTGTTGAGCCTGTAATATGCTGCAGCATTTGCTGCTTCCCAGACCGAGCCTTCAGCGCACTCGCCGTCGCCCAGCAGGACATAGACCCTTGATTTTGTTCTCTTGAGTCTCTTGCCGAGTGCCATGCCCACTCCTGCTGATAGTCCTTGGCCAAGGCTTCCTGTAGCTATCTTTACCATAGGCACCAATGGTGTTGGGTGGCCTTCTAGGTTGCTGGTTATCTTCCTCAAATTATTGAGCTCTTTTCTGGGTATCAATCCTGCTTCAGCATATGCTGACCAGAGTATTGGTGCTGCATGACCTTTTGATAGCACGAACTCATCATCTGATTGGAGTTCATCAAAGAAAAGCACGCTCATGATCTCTGCGCAGGACATGCACGTGGTAGGGTGCCCTGATCCTGCGGTTGTCGTGGAGACTATTGATTCTATCCTGAGCTTGTTTGCCATTAGCGCAAGGTCTTTTGTCCTCTGCGTCCTATTCTGCACCTTCATCTACCTCTTTTTTCAATGCAGCGATTGCTGCGCCGACATCATCTGCTTTGACGATGTATGATCCTGATACAAACCTGTTGGCTCCTGCCATGTAAGCTTGGTGTATTGTGTTGATTTTGATTCCGCCGTCGACCTCTATCTCGATGTTGGGTGCAAGCTCCCGCACTCTGCGCACCTTATCCAGTGATTCAGGTATGAACTTTGCTCCATAAGCTCCTGGCTCGACTGTCATGACAATCACCTGGTCCAGATGCTCAAGATAAGGTGTAAGGTTCTCTACAGGAGTTCCAGGATTTATTGCAAGCCCTGCTTTTTTGCCTTCCTTCTTTATCAGCCCCAGGACCGCGCCGACATCCTTGCAGGATTCTATGTGTGGTATTATGATATCGACCTTTTTTCCGTGGTTTCTGATCCATTCTGCAGGATCATTTACCATGAGATGAGCTTCGAACATGCACTCGACTTCTGGCAGATGAAAATCGAAATGGATCGAGGTGTTGGGCACGAACTTACCGTCCATGATATCGAGCTGGATGTATTCTGTATGGTCCTTGACCCTACCTATTATATCTTCCATCTCTTGCTGTGTTTTAGCTATTATTGAAGGTACAATGTAATTCTTCATCGCTCGATCTTCCTTATCTTTTCTATGCGTCTTTTGTGACGCGCATTTCCGCTGAATGGCGTCTTGAGCCATACATCGACTATCTTCTTGACATTTTCAAAGGCGAATGCCCTGCCCCTGAGTCCTAGAACATTAGAATCATTGTCTGCTCTTGACATCTTTGCTGTATACGGGTCATATGCTGCGACTGCTCGTATCCCTTTGACCTTGTTGGCTGCGATGACCATCCCTGTTCCTGTGCCGCAGACAAGGATGCCTTTGCTGTCCTTGGTCTTCTTGACCTTGTTTGCCACCTTGGCAGCGAAATCAGGGTAGTCCACACTCTTGCTTGAGTGCGTCCCGACATCTTCATACGCCACGCCTTTCTTATCAAGATGCTTCTTCAGCTTCTCTTTTAGCTTTAAGCCTGCATGGTCCGCGCCGATTATTATTTTCATCATTTTATGAGACTATTCTGATTTCCACAGTCCGTGCAGATTGCAGAACTCCCTTGCCGCGATGTTCTGTGCGGTTATCTCGAATTCTGCTTCAGGCACATCACCTGGTGAAAGGAATTTCCTATAGCTCCTTCCGTCTGCCAGGACCTCAATCCATTCTATGTGGTGCTTGTCTTCCATCGGATGAGGCACTGATCCTACCTTTACGCGCACCCGCCCATCAATCTTTTCGACAACAGGAACATGCTTTTCCTGCGCAGCATCTGTTGTGTTTTCCTTAAGAAGTTCCATGTTCTGACCACAGCAGACCAGCTGTCCTGCTCCTGCATGGACCATCTCTACCATGTTGCCGCACACATTGCACTTGTATATCTGGTTTAGTTCAGTCATTTTCTTTGCCTCTACTCTCCTGTCTCTTCCTCGACCTCTTTCCTTCCCGCTTCAAGCTCTTTGACCTGTTCCTTGTCCCTGTTAAGAAGGAGTGCCTGGAACTCGCCGACATGTGTCTTTTCCTCTTTTGCTATATCGAGCAGCATCTTCTTTATGTTCTTGTCTTTTGCCATTGCTGCCATCTGCTCGTAGAGGTTGACTGCATCTAGCTCTGCTATCATCCCGACCCTGAGTATCTCCTTGTCGATGTCCTCGCCTTTTAGTTTACCGAGGTCTAATGGTATTTTTGACATCATTTTTTATTACCTCCAGTTAACATGATTCCTACGCCTATTCTTTTTTCCTTGCTATGTATCTTGCTGCCTTTATCAGTGCCATGCAACCCTGGCCTGCAGCTATTACATACTGGTACTCGTGTCCTGATGCGCAGTCTCCTGCTGCAAATACGCCCGGCACACTTGCGTGTGTCTGGCAGTCTATCATTATATGTTTATGCTCGTCAAGCTGGACAAGATCCTTGAACATCTCTGTGTTAGGCACCCTCCCTATCTCGATTATGACTCCCTGGACACCAAGCTGTTTCTCTTCTTCGCCTTGCTTGTATTTGAGCCCAGTCACAAACTCTTCGCCAAATATCTCTGTTGTCTGCGCATTGAAAAACACTTCCACCTTAGGATTGTTATTGACCCTTTCTATTAGGTATTCGTGGCCTATGAACTTGTCTTCAAGCACTAGCATGTATATCTTTGAGGCTATTTCCTTGAGGAAATCGACTGCTTCTAGCGCAGCATCGCCTCCGCCGACAACAGCCACTTCTTTTCCTGCGAAAAGCGGTCCGTCGCATATTGAGCAGTATGTTACGCCTTTATTGGCAAACTCTTCCTCGCCTGGAACTCCTAGTTTCCTNNACATTGTTGAACTTCATCTGCTCTTCCATCATAGAACTGAATTCGACGCCGGTCGTCTTCACAATACCCGGATAATTCAAAACCTCTCCGCTGACCATGAACTGCCCTCCGAAATCAGATGATATTATCTCGAATCTCATCCTCTTGCGGGAGGCGTATATCGCAGCAGTGAGTCCTGCTATCCCTGCACCGATGATTATGGTATCGTACATCTAAGACCTCTTTTATTCCTCTTCCTCTTTCTGTTTTCCATTGCCCACATCAGATTTTGCCAGCTCTGCCTCTATCGCTTCCTTGTCAAAGCCGACTATGATCCTGCCGTTGATCTCTATCTGCGGGACTCCCATCTGGCCTGACTTCTTGATCATCTCCTGTGCAGCAGCATCATCTGCAGAGACATCTATGTCTTCATACTCTACTCCTTTCTCTTTCAAGAAATCCTTCAGCTTGAAGCAAAAAGGACATGTCTGTGTTGAATACACCTTTATTTTTGCCATCAGCATCACCTCATATGCCTCAAATACATGACCATATTTAAATCTTTACCGAGCAACCCATAATTTCTGCTAATTAAAGCTCGCAGCCTGTCAAAAGACTTAACGTGTTTAATGACTGTTGGCCTGTGTACTTTGTTCCATCAATTATCCAGGTAGGAAACCCTTCAACCTCTTTCTCAGTACACAGCTCTGCTTGGTCAGTGCACTCGACATAATTGACAAACTGGAAAGCGTCTCCGAACTCCCGTTTCTGTGCCTTGCAGTGGCTGCACCAGTACGTGCCATACATGACAGCACCTTTCTCCGTAAGACATTTGGCAAATTCATCTGGGACCTGACCGGGCCTTCCGGTGAAAAAGATTATACTTCCCACTACAACCACAAGAACCATCATGAACCCCGCCATCTTAAGGTTATTTTTCTTGATCCTCATTTTCTTCTCACCATATGCAACTCCTTTTTATAAGTTGTTTTCCTTACGAAAAGATAATACGCTCCCCAGAATATTCCTGCAAATATGATTGCAGCTAAAAGAATATTCAAGTAAAAAAGGCCTGCGCCCCCAAATCCGCCAACACCATACGTTCCGAACATCGGACATCCAGCATATGCCATTTTCCTCACCTCGCAAATTCATCATATTAAGAGATCATTCAATCTATCGTTATAATCGTTTATACCTCAACAACAAAGAATTACTGACCACACTAACACTGCTCATAGCCATCGCACCGCCTGCCAGTATAGGAGAAAGCAGCCAGCCAGTGAAAGGGTAAAGCACACCTGCCGCTATAGGTATGCCAAGCACATTGTAGAACAACGCCCAGAACATGTTCTGCCTTATCTTTGACATGGTCATCCTGCTTAACTTTATTGAACGGGGCACGTCAAGCAGGTCGTTCCTCATCAGGACAACATTGCCTGTCTCCATGGCTACATCAGTACCCGAACCCATCGCTATGCCTATATCAGCCTGGGCGAGCGCTGGACTGTCATTTATCCCGTCACCGACCATCGCTACCTTCCCTTTCTTCTGCAGCATCTTGACGTATTTCGCCTTGTCTTCAGGAAGGACTTCTGCGAACACATGGTTTATACCTGCCTGTTTAGCTATAGCCTTTGCGGTTCGTTCATTGTCTCCAGTTATCATGTAGACAAATACCTTCATCTTCTGGAGCCTTCTTACAGCCTCCCTTGAAGTGTCTTTGATAGTGTCTGCGACTGCAATTATACCTTTCACACTCTTATCATCCGCCAGTATCATGACTGTCTTGCCCTGCTCTTCAAGAGCATTCATCTGCCCGGCTATATGTTCCGAAGGTATGCCCTGCTTCTGCATAAACTTCATGTTGCCAAGGAAGTGTCTCTTGCCAGCGACTTTTGCGCTTACACCGTGGCCAGGTATTGCCTTGAAATCTGTCGCGGCAGTCATAGCGATACCTTTCTCCTCAGCGCCTTTCACTATTGCCTCTGCAAGAGGGTGCTCTGATGATTTCTCGATGCTAGCCGCGATGCCAAGCATCCTGTCTGCTGTAGTGGGATTGACTGATACGACATCTGTGACTTCAGGCATACCCTTAGTTATCGTGCCGGTCTTGTCGAAAACAACATACTTCAATTTATGAGCAGTTTCTAGCGCATCACCACCTTTGATGAGTATGCCTTTCTTGGCGCCTTTTCCAGTGCCCACCATTATGGCTGTTGGCGTCGCAAGCCCCAAAGAGCAGGGGCATGCGATGACCAAAACAGCAACAGAGGTGATGATCGCGAATGATACCGCTTCTCCAAGTGCGAAGTACCATGTGGAAAACGTGACTAAAGCTATCAGTATTACAGCAGGGACAAAGTATGCCGAGACAGCATCCGCGAAACGCTGTATCGGTGCCTTCTTTCCCTGCGCATCCTCTATCAATCTTATTATCTGCGACAATGTGGTGTTCTCCCCGACTTTTGTGGCCTTGAACTTGAGGCTGCCGTGCTTGTTTATGGTGGCTCCGACAACATTGTCTCCTGTCTTCTTCTCGACAGGTATCGATTCACCTGTTATCATGCTCTCATCTACAGATGAAGCGCCCCCAACAACCACCCCATCAACAGGAATCTTCTCTCCGGGCTTGACTACGATTATGTCTCCCTCCACTACCTGGTCGACCGCTATCTGCATCTCTTTCCCTTCACGGACAACCGTCGCTATCTTTGGAGATAGACCCATCAGCTTCTTTATTGCTTCAGAGGTCTTTCCTTTCGCGACAGCCTCAAGGTACTTGCCCAGCACAACTAATGTTATCAATATTGCTGATGTCTCGAAATACTGCCCGAGTTCTGGGTTGAACAGCACGACGTAGACGCTGTAGAAGTATGCTGCGCTCGTTCCTACTGCAATCAATGTGTCCATGTTCGCGCTCTTGTTCTTAAGAGCGTTCCAAGCCCCCTTGTAGAACTGCCAGCCGACAAAGAACTGCACAGGCGTCGCGAGGATCCAGAGGATATATTCCTGGTAAGGCATCATGATTCCTAACCACATGAAGACCATGCGTATGATGAATGCAGGTATTGCGAAGACAAGGCTGAGGAAGAATTTTGTCTTTATTCCCTGTATCTCTTTCCTCTGCTGACTTGCCTGCCTGTTGAAATCGCCTTTGCCTCCTGCTACACTGGCGCTGAAGCCTTTTTTCTTCACGAGTTCTATAAAATCATTTTCAGACACGCTTTTGTCATCAAACACCACATCAGCCTTGGCTGTCGAGAAATTGACATTTGCTTCGCTGACTCCGTCTACTTTAGAGAATGCCTTATTCAGGACAGCAGCACAGCTAGCGCAATGCATACCTGTTATGTACAAAGTTGTCTTTTTCATTACTCTTTCATCCTCCACAGCCGCAGCTTCCGCCTGTTGCCATTCCGCAAGAACCGCCCTGCTGTTGAGGGACATTATCCAACTCATCCTGGACAGCGTCTGCATTGTCAAGGTCTATGTCTTCTTTCACGACAAATGTCCCTGGTATCATACCCATCCAGCAGCTCCACGGTATGACTCCCTCTTCTGTGGGAGTGAACTCAATCACCTGCTCACCGCTCTTGATGTCAAAGTTCAGCCCCATCTTCGGGACCTGTATCGCGTTGTTGCAGCCGTTGATCTCCTTGCCATTTATGATCCACCTGACAGGCACATCCTTCTTCAGCACGAACTTGTCTGGCTCCCAGCCACGACTGGTAACATCCATCCTGATCTCCTGGAACCCTCCATTCATCAATGGAACATTGCTTGATACTGTTCCGACTGAAGTTCCCGCACCACTGTTTGCTGCATTGACAGATACCATCATTGAATTGGNNCCTGTCCCTGCCGCCATGATGTATATTGCCTGCAATGGGCCGCAAGCAATCATGAGGCCGTTGAGCAGCCCTATGACGAGAGGGCTTGAATGTTTCTGCGATTCTTTGCTTACAAACCGAGAGACGAACCGAGGGGTCTTGAATTGGATCTTCCTGAGTACAGGGAATATATTGAGCATCTTCAACCCGAATAGCAGAAGAAACATCCCTGCAAGAATGCCTGCAATACCTCGCATTGCAGGAGTGAATGCAATTATTGATCCCAACAATCCGAACGCCGCGCCGATGACAGTATAAGATATGGTCTTTCCAGCACCATACATAAGGTGAGACTTATACGATCCGGTCCCTTCTTGAGCATGCTTTGCAGTATAAGAGACTACAAAACCGCCACACATGCTTACACAATGGAATCCTGTCAGAAGACCTACTACAAACAGCAGGCCATAACCCATGTTTTGGCTTATCTGTGGCAGACCTAATCCATCAATCATGGTGAATACAAAATAGCTTGCTATAAGGATTCCAAGCAATCCGAACACCCAGCCCAGTGGCTTCTTGAGATTGTTAAGTGTTATCCCCTTTGATCTGCCTGCTTCTCTTGGCTCTGCATTGTCCCTTTCAAGGATGAAACAGGTATAACCCTTCTCTTCTATACTGTATAGGATTGTGTCTATGTCTGTCTTATCAGCATCAAAAGTGACCTGGCCTTCCTCTTTTGAATAATCAAAATCAACAGATTTTACACCTTCGACCTTGAGGGCTTGTCTCTCAATGATTTTTGCACAGCTTTCACAGGTCGTGCCTTCTGCGATGAATCCCTTCTTGACTATGTTTCCCTTTGACATCTTAAGCCACCTCAAACCCTTCAGTAGCTATTGCTGACTTGATTGCGTTCTCATTGATCTTAGACTCATCAAACACTAGAGTCGCTGAGCCTGTCTTGTGCGAAACTTGGACATCCTTGACTCCATCAAGCTCCTCCAGCCCATCTCTTATGAGCATTTCACAGCTTGAGCAGTGCATTCCTAGTATTCTAAGGTTTATTGTTTTCATTGCGAATCACCCCAAAATGAAATATTAAGAACCCGTAAAACACACCATTTAAATATAATTTAGCCATGAAACTGACATGTCTAAAACGTCTATAAATACAGAATTATGGTTTATTACCGTTTATAACGCGATTTTGAGGAAGACCTGTTTGGTCTTGCCTTTGGCCACCCTCTTTATGATGCCTTTCTTCTCCAGGCCGTCAAGTACGATGCTGAGCTTGGACTTATGCATGTCTGTCCTAAGCCGCAATGTCTGCTGTGTTATGCCGTCCTGCTCCTTGACTGCCTTCACAACAGTCCTTTCATCTGGGTCCAGGCCTTTGAGCAATATGCCGAACCTTTCCTCTGCTGACTGTATGCGCTTCTCCTTCCTCAACGCAGAAACTATCTCGCGCTGTGATCTCTCAAAGAATATTATGTACACTCCAAGGCTTATGACTCCTATGAGTAAAGCGCCTGCAATGAAGATAGGTATCTGTGCTCTTGCCCTCTGTTCATGCGGGCAGATGTCAGGGTCGGATGGACATGCCTCTCCTACTGAGACATACTTGTCTATCTCTGCTTGATAAGCATCCACAATGCTCATCCTGATGAATCCCAGCAGGACTAAAAGAACAAGCGATACACTAATCAAGATAACACCTAGTTTTTTATTGTCCATAAAACATCAGAATTGAACAAATCAATATATTAATCTTTCTTTTCGCCACCACCCCTAGCGTCAATGTCGCAAAACCTCTAACCAGGCAGTTTCATCGCGAAGCCAGGAATCTGTCACCACGAAGTCAGCCGCTCTTCACGAACCTTGTCGCAGAAAATCCTGTGTAACATTCTGGCCGCAGGCCAGATTAAAAATCATTATTGATCCGGTGTGAGAATTATCAAACACCACTAACACAACACAAAAAAGAGGTAATAAAATGATAGCCGCACTTAGGGGAGCGATCACTGAGGCTCTGAAGCGAGAGGAAGAGAACGTGAAGATGTTCGAACGTCTTGCCGGCGAGGCCAAAGACGCAAAGCTCAAGGAATTCTTGACTACTTTAGGAGATGACTCGAAAAAAGACATTGACATGCTTAAGCATCTTAATCTTCATTCTATCATGAAGTTCGGTCTGCGTCTCAAGTTCAAGACACCGCAGATAGAGATTGATGAGGAGTTCCTAAGGCAGGTCAAGGACTTGCAAGGCGCAAAAGATATCCTGAAGTTGGTCTTGGATCAGCTGAACACTAACATCGAATACTATGACCATGTTGCAGAGCACACGATATTCCCTGAGGCCAAGCGTATGTTCAGGATCCTGTCTGACAAAGAGCTTGAGGACAAGAGCAAGGTAAAAGCATTCTTGGATATGATTGCGTGATTACCAGAATCCGAAAGAAAATATTTGAAAAAAATAATTTTTTCTTCTTCTCAGAAATTAAGCGCTTACCCTTTCACCATGGAATCCATGGCTTCTTGGCCTGCTGAACTGCTGGCCTGAGTGGTTCCTGTTCCGGGGTGATCTGCCTGGATGAGACCTTGGTCTTGCATCCCTGCGTCCGCCTGGATGGGAACCATATGCGCCCTGCCTTGGTGCTCTGTCTGAGTGCCTTGGCCTTGCGTCCCTCCCTCTTCCAAATCCGAAACCGAATCCTCGTCTAGGCTGTCTGCTTCTTGCATCAAACCTTAACATAGGGAAGTTCTCCTTGGGCAGAAGGTCCACCTTTACATCATAGTAATACAGGACATTCCTGAATGCGTCATGGTCCATAGGACCTAAAAGCGTTATGGCCTTTCCAGCCTCTCCTGCACGTGCAGTTCGACCCACTCTGTGGATGTATTCCTGAGGGTCCTGAGATAGATCATAGTTCAGGATGTGCGTGACATCCTTGATGTCTAGCCCACGCGCAGCGACTGCTGATGCGACCAGGACCTTGGACTTGCCGTTCTTGAATTCGTTTATGATCTCAAGCCTTTTGTTCTGGCTGAGCTTGCCGTGGGGCATCTCTGCATCTATTCCCTGTGCGCGCAAGTTCTTTGTCACGACCTCTACTGTGGATCTTTTTGCGCAGAATATCATCGCTCTTCCTGCCTTCTCTTTCTTCAGTAAGTGGACGAGCAATGAGAACTTCTCGTGCGCCTCGATGTTGTAGTAGTACTGCTTGAGGTATTCGTTCTTGACATACTTGTCTGCCTCTGCGACTACAGGGTCGCGCATGTATTTGCGCTTGATCATCTTTATCTCGTCGGATATTGTTGCTCCGAATAGCTGCATCCTCATGTCCTTTGATGCCTGGCTGAGTATCTTGTCGACATCCTCGATGAATCCCATCGCGACCATCTTGTCTGCCTCGTCAAGCACTGCAAATCTCAGCTTGGAAAGGTCTAGGTTGCCTCTCTGCAGGTGGTCAAGAAGCCTTCCTGGTGTGCCGACGACAATGTCTGCTACTGCCATGCCGTCTATCTGCGG
>DUGW01000044.1 GCA_013331125.1 Candidatus Woesearchaeota archaeon
GACATAAACGCCAAGGAAGGCGACACTGTCAAGTTCACACCAGTCTGTACAGACCCAGACGGTGACAAGGTCACAATGAAGATAACTGGCTACATGACAACAGACTCCAAGAACCTTGGATATGATGACGAAGGCCAGCACCAGGTGACAGTCACCTGCACAGACACTGAAGGAGCTTCAGACACTGAGGACTTCATGGTGAATGTGGCAGACCTGAACAGGCCGCCAACACTGGACGTCCCAGAGGTTGTGACAGTCAAGGAAGGCGAGACTGCTCACATCGCAGCTGAGGCATCTGACCCAGATGGCGACAAGGTGACAATAAGCTTCGAGGAGCCGTTCGACACAGCAGGCAACTGGAAGACCAAGAAAGGAGATGCAGGAACCTACACAATCAGCGTGACTGCATCTGACGGCGCTAAGCAGGTGACCAAGCCTGTCAAGGTAGTCGTCCAGAAGGTCAACAATGCACCAAGCCTGCAGAGCATCAGGGACATAACAGTCCACGAGGGAGAGACAATCAACCTCAACCCAAGGGCAACTGATGCAGACGGCGACAAGGTGACCTACCAGTACAGCGGATGGATGTCAGGACCTACAAAGACAACCGGCTATGATGACGCTGGAGAATACGACACTACTGTCACAGCAACTGACGGAAGTGACAGCGACACCATACAGGTCCACATCACTGTGCTGAACACAAACAGGCCACCAGTGATCACCAAGATACAGTAAGACTCCGTCTTACTTGATCTAATCTTTTCAATTTTTTTATTATTTTCTTGATATTTCCGTGATAATCACAGTCAATCACCGAAATGTTTTAAAGGCCCAAATGCTTGCAGGTGCGATAATGAATGATATGCCTCAGCTTGGGACCCATCTCATAAGGACTCTTGATTCTCATATACTTGAATGTCATGATATCCTGCATGTAGAAGACGACTCCATGACGGCAGAGATTCTCGAGCTTTCCGCAGCAGGGAGGGAACTCTCCTACCATAATGTAAAGAGTCTTGAGGGTCTAGAGGAGTATCTTGACACAGGCAAGGCAAGACTATATGTCGTCGATGGAACCTTCTTCATGACAGATGATGATGGCTCACCGACACGTAACTATGTCAATGCAGTGCTTCTCATACGCGCCCATGGGTTAAGACATGGATATGCCCCAAAGATTGTCGTCTTCTCAGGTGATAACGACCTTAAAGAAGCAGAAGGGCTGGATGTGCGTGTCTACAAGAAAGGAAGGGACCGACCTCTTGAAATCATCGATGAATTCTTTCCGTTGATATGACCTCATCCTGATATTTAATGGTCGATATCCTGCTTTATCTCTTATGATGTGCCCTTATCGTAGATATCAGGCTCTCCTTATCCAGGACAGACATGCGGTAAAGGTCATCAGGTTTACCAGAATGGCTGAAGTTACGGACACCCATGTTCAGGACAAGAGGCTGGTTCCTGGTCCTGTACAATCGCGAGGTGACCACAGGAGCCATGCCTGTGAATGAACCCCCAAAGTTACCGACATAATGGTCTTCATAGGTCATCACAAACCTTGTGTTCCCGTCGACTGCAGTGTGGAAGATGCCATCAGCAGGCTCAAGAGGGGTAGAACAGTTCACGACAGTGCAGTCAATCCCTTCCTTGTGGAGCTCATCAGCTGCAGAGACTGCCTTACCTATCAGGTTGCCATAACTGAAGATGACGAACTCACTGCCATACTCACGGAGGACATCGACTTTGCCAGGACGCCACTGATAACTCTCGTCGAAGAAAGGCTCATCAGAGCCCTGCCGGGTTATGACAGGCATTGTCGAGCGGCCCATGGCCATGTGATGCGTGCCGTGATTCTGCGCCATGTAGTTCACGATGTGCTGCACCTGGTTGGCATCAGCAGGGACAAAGGTCTGGATATCAGGAAGTGTAAGAAGATAGTTGATCTCCTGATGGGATGCGCCATCCTCGCCGACATCCAGGCCGCAATGGGTAGAGACGATCTTCAGGTTGGACCTGTTGAGGGAGTTCATACGCTGCTGACCATATACCTCACTCAAGGTGAGGACGCCGAAATCAGGCCAGAAGACAAGGACGCCTGGCTCTTGGGTAAGACCTGCGATGGACATCGAGCCAGCCATGGTGGCAGTGTGGTGCTCTGTTATCCCATTCTCGATGTAATTGTCCGGATACCTGTCCCTGAAACCTGTAAGGCCTACACTGCCTGCGAGGTCACAGTCGATGGCAGCGATCATGCAGCCATCAGGACGGGCTTTCCCGTCGGGAGTCATGTTGGCATCTGCCAAGGCCTCAAGGGCAGACTTCCAGGCCTTGCGGCAGGCAGTCGGCTTGGTATAGAGAGTGAAAGGAGCAGGCCGGACCATCATCTTTATGCGAGGCATCGGATGATATTTCGGCGGAGCCTTCTTGCGTTCTTCCTGCGCATGCGCAAAACTGTCCCTTGCTTCATCCTCAGACATGCCGAGTTCAACCAGGGCATGGAGGGCATCCTTGCCATCAGCACTCTCAAAAGGAAGAGGCGCACCATGATACGCTGAAGTGTTTTCCATGAACGAGACACCTTGGCCCATGGTAGTACGCATGCGCAAGGCATTAGGGCTATTGTTGATCGCGAACTCATACTCCTGGAATATCTCATGCAGGTCATGACCCTCCACATTCACAGGGCGGATGGATGCATGCTGGAACAGGGACTGCTTGTCTACATGCATCCTCGAGTCAGTCGTGCCTGTTATCTGATAATTGTTCTCGTCGATGACAGGGATGATGTTGGTGAATCTATGATGATTCATGGCCCTGAGGGCCTCCATGAACTGGCCCTTGGCAGTGCCGCCATCACCAGAGAAGACAAGATAAGGGGGAAGGGTTGCGTTCTTGCCCAGGAAAAGCCTGTCAGCATGGGCCCAGCCCACAGCGTCAGAGACGCCCTGGCCAAGAAGACCGCCATGTCTCGGTATGTGAGGCACTGCAAAAGTTATATGACCTTCAAGAGGAGAACCTGCCTGACGGAAATGCCAGAGATCATCCTCAGGGAAGAAACCAAAAGCAGCCATGGTGGAGTACCAACCAGCAGAGTAATGGGCAGCATCATGGAAGAACTTGGGAGAGCCTTTAGCGAACGGGGACTCACGGTCAAGTCCGTGACGGAGAAGCTCAAACATGCCGACGACATAATGATCAGCGGCGCTGAGCGGACCACCAGGATGACCAGACTGAGCAAGAGTGGTCATGAGGATGACATCCTGACGGACCCTTGTCGTAATGTCATGCAGAAGACGGAAATCTTCTGTTGTCAGAGAAAAATGCTTATCTTTTGAACGTCCAAGAAGTTCTTCCAATTCAACCAAGCTTATCGCCCCCCTTTGATGAACTTGGTATTACTCCAGAAGGCTGGAAGTTTTTATTTGTTGTGATTGTTTAAAAAAGAGCAAGTCTGAGCCAGGTAATAAAACTGATTTATAAGCATAAGATTTAAAAGTCAATCATCCTTGGGTCATATAAAAGGGGTGAATGATGCATAGGTTGAATGATATCAAAGACCTGAAGCTGATGGCCAATACTGTCAGGCAGGACCTGATAAGGATGCTGGCAGAGGCAGGTTCAGGGCACACAGCAGGCCCACTGGGAATGGCAGACATGATGACTGCACTGCGCCTCCACTTTCTACGCATAGACCCCAAAAACCCAAAAGACCCAGACAGGGACATACTCATACTCTCGAACGGACATATCTGTCCGCTCCAATATGTATGCATGGCAGAGGCAGGATTCTTCCCAAAGAAAGAGCTGATGACACTGCGAAAGTTAGGATCCAGGCTGCAGGGACACCCGCACAGGAAGTCATTGCCGGGACTCGAGACCACAAGCGGACCACTGGGATGCGGGATAAGCCAGGCATGCGGGATTGCTCTGGCGCATCGATATGACAAGAAGAAGAGCAGGATATTCGTCATGACATCAGACGGAGAACACGAAGAAGGCAACACATGGGAAGGAGTGATGCTCGCCGCAAAGTACGACCTGGATATCATAGCGATAATGGACAGGAACAGGATACAGATAGGAGGAGACACAGAGAAAGTGATGCCACTGGATCCTGTCAAGGAAAAATACAAGGCATTCAACTGGAAAGTGTATGAGACTGACGGCCATGACATGAAGAAGATAGTCAGCACACTGCAGAAGGCCTTGAAGCAGAAAGGGCCTCGGATGATAATAGCACACACAGTGCCGGGAAAAGACATCAGCTGGATTGAAGGAGACCATACCTGGCACGGAAAGACACCGTCGAAAGAAGAGGCAGAGAAGATGCTCGAAGAGCTGGAGAAAGTAAGGTTCAAGATAATAGCAGACAAGCGCTGAGGAAGAGATGGAAAAAAGAGAGACAAAATCAGGGACGGGAATCAAGCTGGCAAAGCAGCTGAACTCTGGTATCTTTGATAAGCCAGAGCTAGGCTCTACACGTGACGGGTTCGGAGAGGCGATGCTGGAGCTAGGCGCAAAAGACAAGAGAGTCTGGGCATTATGCGCAGATTTGACAGAGAGTGTCAAACTCCATGCGTTCCAGAACAAGTTCCCTGAACGGTTCGTCGAATGCGGGGTCGCAGAGCAGAACACAGTCACAGTCGCTTCGGGATTGGCAGCTGTAGGGAAGATACCATACGCAGCAAGCTTCGCCACATTCATACCAGGAAGATGCTGGGAACAGATAAGGACGACGATATGCTACAATGATGTGCCGGTCAAGATAGTCGGAGGGCATGCAGGGATAACGACAGGTGACGACGGGGCAACACACCAGGCGATAGAAGACATAGCGACCATGAGAGCGATACCGAACATGGTCGTCGTGGTTCCATGCGACAAGGAAGAGATGAGGAAGGCGACCATAGCCGCTGCCAATGTGGACAAGCCGGTATACCTGCGCATGGGAAGAGACAAAGTAGTCACGTTGACGAAAAAGACGACACCATTCAAGATAGGCAAGGCAGAGATATTCGTCGAGGGAAAAGATGTCGTGCTAGTTGCATGCGGAAGGATGGTCTATGAGGCATTGGTCGCAGCGCGTGAGCTGGCAGATCAGGGGATAAGCGCGAAGGTGATCAACTGCCACACAGTAAAGCCGCTGGATTCAAAGACACTGGTCGCAGCAGCCAAGAGCTGCGGAGCAGTCGTGACATGCGAAGAGCACAACATAATGGGGGGACTTGGCGGAGCAGTGGCAGAGCTGTTGAGCGAGGAATGCCCGGTGCCGATAGTCAGGGTCGGAGTGAGGGATGTGTTCGGAGAGAGCGGAAAACCCGGTGAGTTGATGAAGAAATACGGATTGACGAGTTCTGATATTGCCAAGGCAGCTAGAAAAGCGATCGGGAATAAGAGAAAATAATTCTGATCTGCAGTTATCATCTGTCCTGTCCATACATCATATTATTGACCTGGTCATGAGAAGGCGATATCTGTCCCATGACATCCTGTCCTTGTCCTTGCAGAAACCTATATCCTTCCTGTAATAGAGATGGGGTCGCATCTGCCTGAATACTTCAGGGTCATTGATATCGCCTTGGTGGAAGCCTGCCCTTGCCTTCTTCAGCTGAGCCTCCAACCTCAGCATCGTCATCTTGACCGCTCTCTTGCTGTTGTTCATGCGGTCTATGTTTCGCTCGTGCGATTTAAGCTCTTTTGTGTTTTTGTCTTAATAATTTAGGTAGATTTAAATATCAGTAGAATAATTCTAGTGGTATGCTTGACGCAAAAGACAAGAAGATACTGAACCTGCTGCAGAAGGACGGAAGGATGCTCCTGAAGGACATATCGCGCAAAGTGGGCCTGTCGATAGATGCGGTGCATAACAGGATGAAGAAGATGCAGGAGGCAGGGGTGTATTATCCTTCTATATTCATAGACCCAAAGGCGATAGGCTATCCCCTGATCATAGATGTCAAGGTGAAACTCAAGGACATAGACAAGAAGAGATACGACCAGTTGATTGCGTACCTGAAGGACTATCCCAATGTCATAGAGCTGTTCACGGTCTCTGGAGACTATGACCTCACGTTGCCTATAATCGCGAAGGACTATGACCAGCTGAACAGCATAAGCCTCGAGATAAGAAATAACTTCAAGGACATAATCGCAGAATGGAGATCGGGACTGAACCTGAAATTCTTCAAGTTCGAGGAGTATGATATGGAACGGTTATAGGTCTTCGTGGTATGTGTTGGTGTCGACGAGAAAACAGATCATCACTTCCTGCGCTTTTTCCCTTTCTTCTCAATCTTGCTACAGATCGTCTCGAAACTCTTGTCCTGGATCCATCGCCAGTTAAGGATGATAAAGAGTATCAGGAATATCGCAAATGTCAGTGAGATGTACCAGTGGAATATCCTCCAGCTGGTACCGCTGATGCCCCAGAGAAGAGCCTCTTCATTGCCATTGCCTGCAGGGAACGCAAACCTGACTATCCCTGCTGTGGTTATGGTGAGAAGAAAAAAGAAAAGGGCAAAACAACAGGTGATGACCTTGCAAGGCCTGAATTGACGGAGCCAGTCCCTCATTCTTCCTCCGAGCCCTCGTCATCAGGGTCGAGAAAATCATCAAAGCCTTCAGATTCCCAATCATCATCCTCAAAATCATCCTTGGGCATGGTGCTCACCTTCTTTGCGCTCTCTTCACAGAGCATCAATATCAGTATTTCGAAGCCAGCTTCACATCACTTGCCTTGACAGTCACACGGCCGGAATGCTTGGCGAGTGAGACTGCGCGGTCAGCGATCTCAGAAGCGATATCCTCGACAATATCTTTCAATGCTGCTTTAGCTTTGTCAGAAGCCCTCTCTGCACCGCAGTTCTTCAATATCTTTTCCATTGCAGCCAATGGAAGCAGTTTTTGTGTTGCCATTTCATTCCCCCCTAATTATTAATTGAATATGAAAACCCACTAAAATAACTGGTTTTAACCATATAAACAAGGGTTATTTTTATTGTTTTCGGTTTAAGGGGCGGATTTTTGGTATTTTTGGGTTTTAAGGGCTGTTTTGGGGTTATTTGGGTTATTAGTGGTGGTTCTGTGGGGTGGAAGTTAGGGGTGTAAAGATTTCACTTTAAAGTAGTGAAAAAACGAAAGCTTTAAAAAGAGGAGTTTCATCTTTTTTTCCCTTAATATGGCAAGGAGTCTTACAGGGAAGGCAAGGGGATTGGAGCGATTAGTAGAAAGCACTTCTTTAGGCTATACTGTTCCAGAACATAGGACAATAGACCTTACCTATTTTGAGATCATGGAGAAACAGAAGCAGATGGCAGCACTTGCTTCAGTGCTCAGTGGAAAACCATATGTCCCAACAAGATTACCTTCTCATTTCAATGACATTGTGTCTGACATGCTGGCACATTTTGATGGCAGACAGGTCATTGTGAGATCAAGTTCATTGCATGAGGATGGAGAGAATTCATTCGCAGGTATATACGAGTCATTTGTGGTTTCAGAACCTGATACTGAGAAACTGGCAGAAGCGATATTCAAAGTATATGCTTCAATGAATACCCGGAAAGCGATACAGTACAGAAAGGAGCACGGGGTTGAAGATGACAAGATGGAAGTGATACTCCAGGAGTATGTTGAACCTGAATGGAAAGGGGTCATGTACACATCCAACCCAAGCTATCCAGACGACCTGACAATCGAGTTCACTGACAGCGAAGGTTCTGTTGTGGATGGCACAGGAAACTCATTCATTGTTGATTTTGACAAGAAGACAGGCGAGTGTGTCTTTAGAAGTGAAAACTATCAAAATGAATTTCTATTTAAACCACCATTTGATGCTGATGAATTGGCACAGATAGGCATCGAGCTAGAAAAATTGAATGGTGCATCAGACATTGAGTTCGCTGTGAAAGATGGAAAGTTACACTTGTTACAATCAAGACCTATCACTGACCTGGAAGAGCCAGAGGATGTGGAGATCCCTGACTATAAACCAGAGCAATACATCGGCTCGACAAAAGTAAGAAGGGGTAAGGGAAAGGTGACCTTGCCTGTTGTCCGAGTCGAGGATTTCAGCCAATTTGTGAGAAAAATCGATATGTTGCGCGAAATCAATCCAGATATCCATAAGGAGGCATTGGAACACTATTTCCATGGTGTAATGGATGATGATAGGCGTTACAAGAAGGGGTATGTCCTACTGATGCCACACTTCAGGGAAACAGGGATGGATATGTACTCATTGTTTGTACGGAACATTCCAGATGACCCGACTGCAGATAATCTTACTCCTCATAAGAAAGCAGTCATAACAACGAATTGCAATCTTCTTGCGTCACATGCAATGACTGTAGCAAGAGAGAAGGGTGTTGCTTATGCAGGTTTTCGATCTTCAGAGGATATGTTCGGGGACGTAGCAACAGGAGATGTTGTGTCGATCTATTTCAAGGGCAGGGAAGCGCATGTCTATCGTGAAGAAAGGACACTTACAATCAAGGATACCAGACCAGACGTATCTTTCGAGGTCATTGAAGAAGAGGATGGCACTATACACTTCCGAGGGTCTGAGGATTTCGGTCCTCTTGCTGAACCTTATGTAGCTGACATGTTGAGATTCCTAAATGAAAGAGGATACTATACCTGGACATACGAGTCAAATCGTGGTGTCATGGGAGGAAGGTTCACAAATGAGCATGGTGAACAGCTTGTATTGCATATGTCCAGGAGCGTAGGCAGTTCTACAGCATGGCGATTTGCTCCAGTAAGCTATTGTAGAGCCCAAGGGATAGACACATTGACAGAAAAGGAATTGGAAGACATAACATTGGAGTATGCAAACTATCTTGATTCGTGAGTTTATGGTTGATTTGAGTTCTTATGATTGAATAGCGTTTAAACGCTTTTTAAAGCAAAACCTTTAAAAACACCAATTCTCTAGATGTTGTCATATGGGAAAAGAGGTGGAAATCGTTCTAGATAATGGTAGTTTCAGTAGTATCAG
>DUGW01000125.1 GCA_013331125.1 Candidatus Woesearchaeota archaeon
GTCCTGGTCATCGCCTGCCCCTGCAGTCTAGGCCTGGCAACACCCACTGCTATCATGGTCGGTACTGGTAAAGGCGCGAAGAAAGGTATCCTGATCAAGGGTGGTGATGCTCTTGAGACCGCCCACAAGATACATGCTGTCGTCTTTGACAAGACCGGGACGATAACGAAAGGTGTCCCTGCTGTCACTGACGTGATATCAACCAACCCGACCACCGGTGATAAGATGCTCCAGCTTGCTGCCAGTCTTGAGCAGGACAGCGAGCATCCTCTGGCCGAAGCCATTGTGAAAGGCGCTAAAGAGAAAGGCATGGCACTGACAAAAGTTGAGGGTTTCAGAGCGATTCCTGGTCACGGTATCAGTGCTAAAGTCGGGAACAGGACATATTTCCTCGGCAATGAGAGGTTGATACAGAAACAGCGCATCAACACGAGCAATATACAGTCACAGATGCATGCTCTTGAGGAACAGGGTAAGACTGCAATGCTTCTTTCAGATGATAAGAATATCCTTGGCATCATCGCTGTTGCTGATACTATCAAGGAGACTTCCCGTAAAGCTGTAAGGAAACTTCAGAAGATGAATATCTTTGTCTACATGATAACAGGCGACAATGAGAGGACTGCCAAGGCCATCGCTAAACAGGCTGGTGTCAACCATGTCTTTGCGAGTGTCCTTCCAGAGGACAAGGCTAAGTATGTCAAGATGCTCCAGAAGAAGGTCGGCAAGAAAGGTGGTAAGGTCGCCATGGTCGGTGATGGTATCAATGATGCTCCTGCCCTTGCCCAGGCNNCAGAACATGTTCTGGGCATTGTTCTATAATGTGCTTGGAATCCCTATCGCTGCAGGACTGTTATACCCGTTCACTGGGTGGCTCTTAAGCCCGATCATCGCTGGCGGCGCCATGGCCATGAGCAGTGTCAGCGTCGTGAGCAACAGCCTTCTGCTGAAGTACAAAACATTGTAAGGATATCGTGGTTTACTCCTAGAAACCATAAATTTTTAAACATATTCAACCGTTTTCCATAACTATACGGGGTGATTAGAATAACAGAACATGAATCTAAAAATGAACATAGACATGAAGAAAAGCCACGCAGGCATGAAGAGCCTGAGGAAGAGTCAAGTCCAAGAGCAGGTCCTAACTGGGCTCAAGTCGTTGTCATGATACTTCTTGGCATATTGGTCATCCAGCTTTGGGGTGTTGGTGATAAGCTTGATACTTTAGCTGTAAAGCTTGAAGCTCCAACAGCAGCTGCTCCTTCAGCACCTGCAGCAGCACCTAGCGCACCAAGTGCTCCGGCAGCTCCGAGCGCTCCATCTGCACCGACTGACATGAAGTCTTTGATGGATGATGATGCCATCAAGGGAAGTCCTGATGCTCCTGTGACTATTGTTGAATGGTCTGATTATGAGTGTCCTTACTGCGTAAGGTTCTACCAACAGACCTATGCTCAATTGAAATCAGAATACATCGACACTGGTAAAGTCAAGTTTGTCTTCCGTGATTACCCATTGCCATTCCACAAGAATGCGCAGAAAGCTCACGAGGCTGCTGAGTGTGCAGGTGATCAGGGCAAGTATTATGAGATGCATGACAAACTCTTCGAGTCTGGCGTCTCTGGCGGAGTTGCAGCATTCAAAGGCTATGCTTCAGACCTAGGTCTTGACTCGACAGAGTTCAATAGTTGTCTTGACTCTGGCAAACATGCTGCAGAAGTGGCTGCTGATATGAAGGCTGGTCAGGCCGCAGGTATAACCGGCACTCCTGGTTTCATCATCAATGGCCAGAAGATATCTGGTGCCCAGCCTTTCGCCAACTTCAAGGCAATCATTGACGCAGAACTGGCAAAATAAGTCTTTTATTTTTTCTTCTTTATTTTTTCTTCTTTATTTTTTCTTCTTTATTTTTTCTTTAGTTATAGCGTCACCGCCGCCCAGACTCCCTCAGCATCTGATTATGCAACGCGCTGCAACCGGATCCGTGCTGCTGATGACATATCGATAGGAGTCGCCGCAGTGACGCTGAGTAGAGAGAAAACAGACAGCATCCTATAAAAACCCTTATAAACCTTTCTCCATTCCCAAAATACATGAGCGAAAGACGTAAATTCATGGAAGGTTTCGAGAAGAAGGTCCGTCAGACCATACGCCAGTACAACCTTTTCAAAAGACAGGATAAGATAGCTGTAGCAGTGTCTGGCGGGAAAGACTCCACTGTCCTTCTTTACATCCTGAAAAAGATGGGTTACAATGTAGAGGGTATAACAATTGATGCTGTCATCGGCAATTACACCAAGCAGAACCTTGAAAATCTGAAGGAAGTCTGCAAGAAACATGACATCAAACTCCATATCGTCTCTTTCCGTGAAGAGTTCGGCATGTCCTTGTGCTACATGCGCTCTGTCCTTGATGAAAAAGCCAAAGCAAGAGGAAAACAGAAGGGTAAGCCTAACAAATACTCATCATGCATGATCTGTGGCATCCTCAAGAGATACCTTCTCAACAAATACGCCCGCGATCTTGGCTTCAATTACCTGGCCACTGGTCATAATATGGATGATGAAGCCCAGTCTTTCATGATGAATGTCTTCCGTAATGATTTCTCTCTGGGAAAACGCATGGGCCCCATAACCGGTATGAAAGAACAACCCGGCCTGGTCAGAAGAGTGAAGCCCCTGGCCCGTACCAGCGAGGAAGACATAAAAAGATATTCTCAGATAATGGAGTTCCCTGTGAATTATGGGATCTGCCCTTGTTCTGTCAATGCATACAGAAGAGAATACATCAAGATCCTTGATGAGTTTGAGAAGACCCATCCTTGTGTCAAGAATAATATTGTAAAGTTCCAGGACCAGCTTAAGGCTCTGGCAATAGAACAGGGAGACGATGGCCAGGTCTCAACCTGTAAGAACTGTGGTGAACCTTCAAACAATGAGCTTTGCAGGACGTGCACATTATTCGAAGAGTTGAATGTCAATCCTGACAATCCGACCATCATCCCTGAAGACAAGGACCCTGGACCGGATTATCCTGATGCCCAGGCAAAGGAGATGTGTTCTCCTGGAGAGCAGGAGCAGTTCTGCATTTCTGACCAGGAATGACCCGCAACCGCACAAAACTTTTATATACCCTAATATCATATTTTTCTTCAGAGGTGATCAACATCAAGAAACTGCTGATATTTCTGCTTTTAATCGCTATTCTGCCTGCTGTCATTGCTCAGGAGCACGACACAGGAGAAGCAGAGACACTTATTGAGAGCGGCGTATCATGTGATGATCTTTCTGAAGTGCAGCTCGAGATGATCGGTGAGTATTTCATGGATCAGATGCATCCTGATGAGGAACACGAGATCATGGATGAGATGATGGGTGGTGAAGGTTCTGTCACCCTTGAGCAGGCGCATATAGAGATAGGACGGATGTTCTATTGTGGAGAGCGCACTTATGGCATGATGGGTATGATGGGTCCTGGCTCGAGAAGCCGCTGGGCAGAAGGTTCAGGGATGATGGGCGATTATGGTTATTATCCCAAGAGGGAGTATTACGCGAAAACATTCGATCTAAGAGGTGATTACACGATGGGATATGGGATGATGGGAAGCGGAATGTCAACATTCGGTTATATCGGTTGGTGGCTCTTGAAATTGCTCTATTTCGCTATCGGCAGTTTCATATTCGCAGTCATCTTCTGGGCGACACATGGCTGGTTGAACCGCTGTTGCCAGCACGATAAGAAAGAGCACAAGAAGAAGTGAAAGGACTTATCGATAGATGTTCAAGTAAGTTGAAGGCGCCCGTATTTGAGGGGTCTGCAGCCTGAGTTATACTCATAAGGTTCTCGCAGAAAATATAGTTTGCAGGGTGATACATATGAAAAAGATGTTTCTGGTCATTGTTTTGAGCACACTATTATTGTATGGTTGTGCCGGCCCCAGCGCTCCTGAAACACCGTCGGCACCTGCTCCTGCAGAAGTCCCGGCTCAGGTCATGCCTGCACCAGCCGCGCCAGCATCTTCTGTCGGAGGAGAGGTCAGGGAGTTCACGATGACTGCAAAGCAGTGGGAATTCCAGCCCGACACAGTCGAGGTCAACCAAGGCGATACTGTAAAGCTGAAGATCACGAGCTCTGATGTCGCGCACGGGATTGCCCTTCCGGATTTTGATGTGAACGAAAATCTCGAACCGGGAAATGAGGTCATTATCGAGTTTGTCGCTGACAAGAAAGGGGAGTTCAGCTTCTGGTGTAATATCCCTTGCGGATCAGGCCACAGGGATATGCGTGGCACACTTATTGTGAGATGATACTAAGGTGAATGGAATGTATGGCCATAAGAAGCAGATTGATGCGGGCTTTGAAGAGACTGTCAGCAGGACTAAGGAAGCCTTGAAGGCAGAGGGTTTCGGTATCCTCACCGAGATCGATGTAAAGGCTACACTGAAGAAGAAGCTAGATGTGGAATGGGACAAGTATATCATCCTCGGAGCCTGTAATCCTCCTTTCGCATACAAGGCGCTTCAGGCTGAGAAGGAGATAGGTCTTATGCTTCCCTGCAATGTGATTGTCTATGAGGAGTCAGGCAGGGTGTTTGTCTCTGCCATTCTCCCCACGCAGGCCATGGGCATGATAGACAATCCTGAATTGAAGGATATAGCTGTCCAGGTAGAGGAGAAGCTCAAGAAGACCATTGACAATGTTTGATGATCATGAGAAAAATGTCAAGGGATGGTATTCACTCTTGGGCGCCCGTTGGTACAACCCTTTCAGGAGGGTCTGGACATGGGCAGTCGCAGGCAGGGCTGAGAAGAGACTCGTAAAGACCCTCGAGGAGGTATGCACTCCTAAGACAAGGATATTGGAGCTCGGCTGCGGCACAGGCATAAACATTGGTAGGATCCTGAGACAGAATATCCCATTCCGCTCGTATACAGGTCTTGATTTCTCCGAGGACATGCTTTCCATCGCGAAGGAGAGGTTCGGCAGCGATAAGAGAGTATCATTGCGCCAGCAGGACATAACTACAGGACCTGGCAGAGAGAAGTATGATGTACTGATATCCACTTGGGTGCTCTCTCACCTTGAAGACCCCTCAGGCGTGATTAACAGGCATCATAGACAGCTCAACAGAAAAGGCATCATCCTTCTTGTCTTCCTCGGCAGGCCGCGATGGTACATCAATTTCTGTTCTATCCCTTTGCCCGTCTTTTCGCCACCAGGTACGTGACAGATGATCAGGTGAAAAGATTCAAGGGTGAGAAGACCATCAAGAGATTCGCTGGAGGTATAACCGCTCTTGTGATAATACGTAAATAGAATTCTCTTCGAAATGTTTATATAATATAGAAAGAAGTATTTCTCTTATTTTCAGTAAAAGAGGAAAAAATGCGCCACACCCCGATACTGCCAGTCATATTGGTCCTTGTGGCACTCATCTCTCTTACAACCACTGCTTCTGCTGCCGGTTTCTCTGTCTCCAAGACCCTCAGCGGTTCTGAGCCTTTCCCTATCAATGCAACCCTCCGCTCATCAATCAATATCACGAATTCTCAACCTGTGAACATAACTACCATGCAGCTGACTGACAATTATGACCCTTCTAAGATGAATTTCTCATCCGCATCTATCCCGCCCGATAGCATAAACTACGCCTCTGGTATCCTGACCTGGAACAATATCTCGACAAGTATCGGTAATCTTAGCCAGGGCCAGTCCTACATCTTGTACGTGAACTTCACGCCAGTCGGCCAGGGCATCGGTTACAACAATGCTTCAGTCACCTCGATATACTCAAACACTACCCAGGAACATACCAACAGTCTTGTCAGGCTCACCATCGGTGACAATTACGAGAATGACAATACATACACATCAGCAAAGACAATCCTCACTGACGGCACTGAACAATACCATACCTTCCAGAACTCCAGCAGCGGCTCCCAGGACTTTGACTGGGTCAAGTTCAATGCAGTCCCGGGGCATTATTATATCATCCAGACGCAGAACTATAGCAACATCGCCTACACAGACACCTATATCTATCTTTATGCCAGCGACGGGACCACCCTTCTCCAGGAGAATGATGATATCGACTGGGGCCTTATACGTACCAGTAAGATTGTCTGGCTTGCCGACAGCGCAGGACCGTACTACGTAAAGATCAAGAACTGGGATTCTGAAGCAGTCGGCGGTAACTACTCTATCTCTGTGGAAAAACAAGGCCATCTTGCTCTTACCCTCATCAATCCATCCACAGACTCCAATGTATCACCGAACAGGTTCTTCAACCTCACTGCGAGGCTCAGTTGTATCAACGGTGCCTGCCGTGACATCTCCTTCACCCTCGACCCAGAACAATTAAAGGATGACCAGGACAAACTCCATCACCAGGAGGACATCGAAGCAGACCTTGAAGAGGACGGGAAAGTTGATGTGATAATCACGATCAAAGACGAGGATATAGAGAATCTCGAAGTGCTTCCTGAGCAGTATCAACAGGTCATAAAGGAGGCCTCGCGCGAGTATAAGCAGGAGGAAGTCATCGCTGAAAACCCTGTCAAGGTCAAGCAGCGGTACCGTTCCACGATGAATGGCTTCTCTGCACAGGTTGACCGTTCAGGACTTCAAGATCTTTTGGAAGATGATGAAATCACAGGCATCTATTATGATAGGCCTGTCACCCCATTCATAAGCGCTTCTGTCCCTTTCATCAATGCAGATGATGTATGGTCGCAACAGGTCAATGGCATCAACCTTGACGGCTGTGACCAGACAGTCTGCATAATCGATTCTGGCATCAATTACAACCACGCCGACTTCGGCGGATATGGTTCTTTCCCGAACGCAAAGGTCATCGGCGGTTATGACTTTGCGAACAATGATGACAATCCTTTTGACGAGGGAGGGGCCTGCGCAGGCCACGGCAGTCATGTCGCCGGCATAATCGCTTCAGAGGACTCGACCTATAAGGGTGTGGCGCCCGGAGCGCGTATCGTCGCGCTAAAGGTCCTTGAGGTCTCTGGTTCGAAATGCGTAGGCTCTACCTCCGACATCATAGCAGCTATAGATTGGTGCGTCGCCAATGCCTCGCGATTCAACATCAGTGTGATAAGCATGAGTCTCGGCACTGACAGCTTCGGTCCTAACCTTCCCTGTGACAGCGAGTCTGAAGCAGCATCTATCAATGCAGCCGTCCAAGCCGGCCTGACTGTCATCGTCGCTTCAGGAAATGAGTATAGAGGTTATTCCGCCTTGCCAGGCATCTCTTCTCCTGCCTGTGTCTCTGATGCAC
>DUGW01000042.1 GCA_013331125.1 Candidatus Woesearchaeota archaeon
TCGACGTATTCTCCTGGTTTTACAGGGTCTGGGTCCTGGCTTATCATTGATACCCTTATGCTCGGTCCTGATACATACGTATCGACGTCTGCCAGGGCTATTGCCGGCATCAGCAGCATTAACACTGCAAATATGGCCGCATACATGTTATTTCTTGTCGTTTTCTTTCCTGTTGTTTTCCTGAGGGAATTTTTGTTGTTCATTTGACCTACCTCGCTAGCATCATTTTTTTGTCTTTTTGTTGTTTTTACCGGTTTTCTTTTCTTCGGTCTTCTTCCTGCATGGGGATTCCTTGTCGTGTTTATGGCTTGTTCCCTTTATTGTCCTCACTATCGTCCCGTCGCGCAGGAATTCCACGCGTTCTGCGTGGCCTGCCACGCCTTCATCGTGTGTGACCATGACTATTGTCTTGCATTTCTTGTTGTGCAGTTGTGTCAGGAAATCCATGATGACATTCTCTGTCTTTGAGTCGAGGTTTCCTGTGGGCTCATCTGCAAGTATCACTTCAGGATCATTGGCCAGAGAACGTGCTATCGCCACTCTCTGCTGCTGTCCTCCTGACAGTTCTGTGGGTTTGTGGTCCATCCTCTCTCCGAGGTCTACCATCTTCAGCAGCTCCTCTGCTCTTTCTCTCCTCTCTTCTATGGGCATCCCCTGGAATGTCATCGGCAGCATCACGTTCTCTAGTGCTGTGAGTGTCGGTATCAGGTTGAACTGCTGGAATATGAATCCTATCTTCCTTCCTCTCACCTGTGCCAGGTCTGACTCTGATAGGTGTGATATGTCTTTTCCGTCTAGGAGTATCCTTCCTTTTGATGGTACGTCCAGCGCTCCCACCATGTTCATAGCAGTGCTCTTTCCGCTGCCTGATGGTCCCATTATCGCCACGAATTCTCCCTCTTTTATGTCCAGCTCCAGCCCTCTGAGTGCATGGACCTCTACATCTCCCATTGCGTAGGTCTTCCATACCTTCTCTAGTTTTATTACCGATCTTTTTGCCATTGTCCTTCACTTCATCTCTTGACCTTCACTTCGTCTCTTGAAATTCTCTCACTTCAGCCTCTTGAGGGCCTCTGTGGCCTCTTTAAGTATCTTCCTTATCTCTGGTTCGTTCCTGTCATATTTCCCTGTGTCCACGAGCTCGAACATTATCTTCTTCAGGTGCAGCATCTCTGCGCTTCCGACGCGCAGGAATGCGTCGCTCTTCTTGGAATTTTCAGCCACCCTTTTTATGAATTCCTGTTCTGTGCTTCATGAAAGCTGGACCAATGCACTCATTGACTTGTTGAGTCTCTCGAACATGCATTCTTTCTGTTTCTTGAATGTCTTCAGTATCTCTTTTCCCTGCTTTGTTATGGTGTATATCTTGCTCTTTCCCTCTTCTCTGCTGGTTATGAATCCGCTCTCTTCTAGGTCTTTCAGCAATGGGTATATAGAACCAGGGCTTGGCCTCTTTCCTGTGGCTGCTTCCAGCCGGTTCATCAGGTCATAGCCTTTTGTGTCTGCCTCATCCAGGAATTTAAGTACGAAGTACTTGAGATACCCTTTTATCATGTTACTGTTGCCTCTTTACGCCTTCTTCGCCCGTATCAGTCGTTGGCAGTCGACAAACAATATCGGAACCGATATATCGTTTCCAATATATCTATTTCGATATATCGATTTTGATATATCAATATCGATATATCGGTATCGATAATAGTATATAAAGCTTACGGAATTAAGAAGGAAAGACCCGGATATTTCTACATATGGCAGACAATAGGAAGAGGACGCAGGCAGATACATTCAGACAGGCATGATGCACAGACAGATAATGCATAGACATGCATAGGCACGCACAGACAGATATATATAGGCGTATTTTCACGGTCTTTGGAAAAGAGGTGTATTGCCATAAAGAAAGAGGGTCATCTTTCAAGGGTTGAACTCGGCATTGAGGAGGCTATCCTGGTCTTCCTCATAGCTATTGAGCTGCTTGATTTCTTCCGGGTCATCCATCCTGTGCTGGAGTTCATCGAGAAGACCCTTGCCATAATGGCTGTCTGCTACCTCACCTATAAGGTCAGCATCACCAGGGTTTTCTTTGGCCACAGGAAGTTCTGGCCTGATATAATGGTTATCGCAGGCTATCTCCTGCTCTCTGTCAAGGTGATAATTGGTTTTTTCATAGGTGTGGCTGCTGAGAAGAGCGTCCTCTCACCTTTCTATTCTCTTGTGATCACCAACATGGACATCATTGAGAAGGTCTGCTTTAACCTGGGCGTCTTGCTGATATTCGTGACATCCATTGTCCTTGTCAGGGAGAAGATCGGCAAGCCTAGTTTCCTGTACATCATCCATGAGAATAGCGCTGCTGACTCTTCAGCTAAGAAGGTCTTCAGGGCCTTGTTCATCTATGTCTCTTTCCTGGCTTTCTTCATCCTTGTGTTCAATTTTGTCGTTGAGTGGTTAGCAACTACAGTGGATGCTCCGATTATGATAATTGTCATGCTTATGCTGCTCTTTGTCATTGTCAAGCATAAGTCGCGCATGGATGCTGAGTCTTTGCTCCTCAGGATAACCGAAGCCAGCGAGGAGTTCTATGAGAGAGTCATCCTTATGTTCCAGAAGAAGAGCCGTATCGCCATCGGCATCATCGGTGTGCTTGTCCTGCATATGGTCGTTGAGGTCGGGCATTTCATCATCCCTTACACTACCGGTCTTGCTCTTCCCTGGTATTTTCCCCAGCTTGGTCCTGGTCATGAGCCCATCCTTCTTCCTATGCTGAGGGATTTTACCCTTGCTTCCGGAATCCTCCAGCAGTTCTTTGTCATCCTTGTCTATATGATGAACATCATTGCGATACTTATGCTCTTCATCGCTCCTGCTTATATCTGGTATTATCTCTATAAGGACAAGAAGATCGTCCCTGGCCATCTTACCTGGCTTTTCTTCGGTATGTTGAGTGTCTTCTTCATCGCCCCTGTCTTCAGGATGCGTTCTTTTGGCTCTCAGCTTCTTATCGGCACTGATATCCTTACCCAGCAGATCCCCTTTATCCAGAATGTCTTCTATGCCATCCTTGTCGGCGTAGTGGTCTCGTTGATATTCATCCTTCTCCATAGGAAGTTTCCCAAGCGCACTGCCAAGGTCGGTTTCTTCTTTGCCCTTGTGTATTTTGCTTTCTATCTCTGGTATTTTGTTGTCGATCTCTGGGGGTATTATATCAACGCGATAATTGTCATGTTCCAGAACTATCAGTTTGTCATCGGCACCCATTTCTTCATCTTCTTTGCCCTGACGATACTGTTCTATATCGGCGGCTATGTCATGCTTATCTATGAAGTCTATGCCAAGCAGAAGATGTAAGAGAATTAAAGATTATGCTGCGACATTAGCTACGTCTTGACCCTAAGCTATCTTCCCTGTTATCCCATACCACCTGAGGAGCAGTCTGTCTTTCGCTTTCACGAGGTCTTCTCCGCGTCCCTGGACTATCACGCAGTTGTCTGCCAGTATGACTCTTGGGTCGTCTGATTCCTTGAAGTATATCACTGCCTTTTCTGTGTCGTCACATGTCACGACTCCTGCGTCTTGGCATGCCTTTGTCTCGTTGCGTGTGCATGCTGCTTTCATGTCGTATCCGAATGCCCATGCGAGGCTTCTGCTCAGTCCGAAGTTTGCGACAGCCACCCATTTGAGTTCTCTTCCCAGCGGGTCGAATGTTATGTATATCCTTCCGCTCTTGACAAAGTTCTCTGTGAGGCTTCCTTCGATAGGTATGTCCTCTACTGATTTCGGGTCGTAGTTGAATGTGACATCGTATAGTGTGCCTTTGTTCTGAATCTGTGTGTACCATACGTCTGCGTATTTGATGAATGAGTATCCGTTGTACATGTATCCTTCCTGGGGCTTCAGCTCTCCTGCCACGTTGAGTGAATGCATTCCGTCTATCGTGACTGGTTCTTTGTGGTATGATGAGTAGAATGCGACTCCTCCGAGCACTCCGAATACTATTATTATTACTCCGACTAACCACAGGAGTTTTTTTGTGTCTTTCTTCTCATCTTCCGGAGCGTCTTCCTCTTCTGCGTCGCATGCGCATGAGCTGCATGCTGCCAGTCTCTGTGCTTTTCTTGTGTTGTCTTCTACCACTGTCTGTGCGAGGTCCAGGTCTAGGTCATACTCTGGTCCTTCTTCGTGGTTGTCTTTTTCTGAAGTCATTTTCTGATGAGATGTGCTTTTGTTCTGTTTATTCTATGATCCCCAATATAGCATATGCCAGCCTGTCCACCAGCGGTGGGACATCGTACCTGTCTGCTTCCAGCACTATGCAGTCTCCTTCCATGTAGACTTTTGTTACGTTTGATTCTCTTATGTCAATCACAGGCACGACTCTTGTCGCATTCTGGCACGTCACCAGTTCCTGGTTGTATAGTTCGTTCTCTTCTGTTATCGCAGGCATCGCGTATACCTGTCTTTCTACCAGGAAGTTTGATATGCCGAATTTTGCAGCCTCGAATATCTGCACATTCTTGGTGTTCGGGTTGAATGTCACATACACGACACTTGCCTCCCTGAGCCTGTCACTGATCTCTTTCTCGATCATGAGCTCTTCCAGGTCTTCTGGGTGGTACTGGAAAGCATACTGCTTGTCATCTATTGTTACCTGCCATCCCAGGTTTGTGTCTCGGAAATCATGATCTTTGTAAGGTCTTTTCTCTCCGCCTGATGCGTATCCGCTGAACATTATCCCGAATATCGATAATATCATCAGTCCGGCAAGTATCAGTGTGAACAGCATCTCTTTCGAGAGCCTCTTTTTTGGCTTTTCTGGGCGTTGTAGCGCCTTTTTGCTTACTTTGTATCTTTTGACTCTTGACATCTTGTCAATATCACCCGTATGTTTTGCTGTTCTCTGTGGTTTGTCTCTTCTTTATATTATTTATGAAACCTTCAATTATTGCTCTTCTGTTGTCTGTGTCTTGTGCCAAAAGGTCGGTTGTGACTGACAAAATCACTTAATGTCTGCCTTCCGAAAGAACGCAGAACAGGCACAGATGACAGAAAACTTGAAAAAACCGCTCCAAGGCCCCCTTACCCCCGTTTCAGGCAGTTTACAGCCCTTTAAAAACCAAAACATTTTTAAATGGAAACGCTTCGTATAGAGCCGGACTGCGTTTATTTTTTTGCGTTTGCAGCTTCAGCATCAGGCTTAGAAAAACGTGGTGGATAGATGGTAAAAAAGAGGTTTAAAATAGCGATTTTTCTAGTGTTGACCCTCCTATCTATATTGCTTTCAAGTGCCATCGTCTCTGCTGGTTGCTGCATAGGTATAACTGGTTGCTCGCGCGCATTCATGGATGTTGAATGTCCTGTTGGCATCTCTAGTTTCTCACCTAATGAGTGCGAGGATGAGAGTGACTGTTCGGTTGTTGCCTGTTGCCACCAGATCGCTGGCATCCCAAAGTCCACTTACAGGAGCACGTGCGCAGCCATGACTCCCACTCCAAGTCCTATCTTTGATATCGGCCCTTTCATAACTGATCCCAGTATCCGTGAGACTTACGCGAACAGTCTCTGCGCAGGCGCCATGCCTGCCTGTAATTTCATCTCGTGTGACGGTGAGAACATCGTCGGTTGTCAATGCGGCTCTGCGACTACAGGTGCTAACAGCCGGTTCTGTTGCGGTCTTGATTCTGCAGTCTTCTCTTCCCAATCCACCTGCATGAACAGTTTTTCCTGCCAGGCCAAGGGTTTCTTCGACGTGAGCGGTACTGTAGTCACACCTCAGGGTGCAGGCATCCCTGGTGTGAGTGTCCGCGCAGGAGGTAAGCAGGCCATAACTGATGCCAGTGGTGCGTTCACGATCTTCCAGCTTCCTGACCAGTCTGCTGGTTCTATCGTTGCGATAAAGAACAATTCTATCAACACTACTACCTATTTTATCGACGGTGCTGATGTCACTGGCAAGAAGATTGTGCTTGTCGTTGGTTTGGTCCCTGTTGTCGGCGGTGAGATCTGCGACAATGGTAAGGATGATGATGGCGACCAGTTCAATTGGAATTCGCAGCTTCTTGAGGATGCTGAGCATTCCAATGCTGCCGATTGGTGTGATTCTGACTGTCATGTGAAGGGCAGTTCTACATTGAAGGTCGCTAAGTCTGTCTCCCGTACCTATTATCGTTATTCCAACGAGTGGGCTTCTCAGTCTGAGGATTTCTGCTCTGATAACATCGACAATGACTGCGACGGCTACACTGACTGCCTGGATCAGGAGTGCGCTGATAATTCTCCTGCCTGTAAGCCTACTTTTTGTGGTGATGGTGTTATCCAGTTCCCTAATGCCTTCGGCGAGTTTGAGCAGTGTGACAGCAATGTAACAGGCCAGGGTGATGATGCCTTGTGTCCTGGTAAATGTATCCCTGCCGGTCAACCTAACCAGTGCCATTGCCTATATGATGCTGTCTGTGGCAATGGTATCATCGACGAGCCTTTGGAGGACTGTGATGGTTTCTTCATCGCCTCCCAGAACCGCTGGGATCCTCCCCAGTACAATACCGGTTCTGACTGCACTATTGAGTTCTGCGGTCTTCCTAACTCTCCGACTCCCTGTCAGTGTCCTCCGCCTCAGATATGCGGTAATGGAGTGAAAGAGGAGCCTGAAGAGTGTGATAATGGCGGCTTGCCTGGCGCGAAATCTCCTCCCGACCGTGAGTGTCCTGAATCTGGTGAATGTTCTCCTAACTGTCGTTGCCCGCCAAGGCCCATTCAATGCGGTAACAATCTCCTTGAGTATGGTGAGGACTGTGATGGTACTTATGAGCCTCTGACTAATGTCTGGACCTCTTTCAAGGCCAGGAAGTATGGCTGCAGCAAGCAGACCTGTGCTCCCCCTCTTGACAGGTATCTTAAGCTTCAGGACGGCACTGAGATTGCTGGCAGGAGTGAAGAGACCTATAATGATCTTCTCCTTCAGATAGGTGCTGACGGCCCTTGTAAGTGCGCTACTGTCTGCAAGCTTCAGCCTACAGGTGCTAACCTCACCCAACCTACGACAGAACAATACACAAGGGTGATCAATCTCTTCTGGGAAGATGAGTGTATGGATGAGAATCTCAAGACCTATAATGTCATCCGTTGCGAGGCCCAGGACCTTAGCGGCGCTGGTTGTGATGCTGATAGTGGTGCCTGGACCGTGATCAACGACGAGCCTTTAGGCATCACCCAGGAATATTCAGACACGCGATTCATGGGCTCTACTGCTGACAAGGATCGTTTCTATTGCTACCGTGTTGAGGGTATCTATGAGACCCTTAATCTGGAGAGCCGTTCTGTGAAATCACCTTATGATCCAACCATCACTGTATCCAGGCCGGTAGGGAAGAGTGTTTTGTCTTCCATGATTTCTGGCCTGATGCCACTGAGTTCTGTGCTGCTAATGTCAGGTCGATGTGTGACGCTAACAACTCGATCATCCCTGTAGTTGACACTAAGAAGGTCAATTGTAACGAACCTGACATAATGAACGGCATCAGTCAGGATTTTGTCTGTGTCGGCCCTTACGCATCAGGCACTCCTGATGAAGGCAGGACCAAGTGCATACCTAAGTCTGCCTGTGATTACTGCCAGGACCCATTCGGGCTTTTCGCCTATTCGCGTAGCCCTGGCACCAACAATGCTCAGCTTGAATACATCCCTGGCTTTGTCGCTGATTATGGTATGGCTCCAAGATTTGATTCTCAACAAGACTCCCCTCGGCCTAATGGTTGGTGGCCTTGTTTTGCCCTTGAGTTCTGTTACATGGACTACTCATTCACTTCTGCTGATATGTTCTATTCCAGGAAGACCGACATGAGCTGTTATGATTATCATTCTGAAGAGGCCTGCATGAGCGATAAGATGCAGGTCGGTAATTGTGAGTGGGCTCCTCATCCTGAATACCAGGCTTTGGGTATCGGTGTCTGCCGCTCCACTCTTGTAGAGAAGCAGCTCTGTGACCGCTGCCATGATCCTGTCAATAAGGTCTTCGGTAAGTGTGACCGTGAGATGTGTGAGCTTTATGGCCGCTGTTATTATGACCGTAATAGTAATATTCTTAATGAGTATATCAGCTTCTATAATGACGCTTTCATCACTGCTGAGCATCCTAAGCGGACTGCTGATTTTGGTGGTGATAATTACTATTACAAATGCCGTCCTGAGAGCGAGATATCATGTGCCAATTATGACACCTTTGAGGACTGTATGAATTCTGCCTCAAGCTATTCGCGTGATGGTCGCGAGCAGATGAACATCTCTGTCGACATTGATGTTACTGGTAACATGATTGGAGATTTATTCAATAAGTCCAAAGGTACCAACGAATTGCTTGAGAACAGTGATGATTTCTTCAATTTCAGCAAGTGCATGTGGGTCTATGATGAGTACATCGCCAAGCAGGCTGACTTTTTCAATACCAGCAAGATTACTGTCACGCATATGAAGAGCAATCCTCGCTGCATCAAGAACTCTGATGATTCTCCGCCCACCAATATCAGTTATCAGTATCCTAATCTGAACACGAGTGATCTTAAGCGCAAGTCTGACTGTAAGGATATCAGCTCTGAGCTTGTCGGTAATGATCTTGACTGTCGAAAGGACACCACAATCCCTTCTACTACTCTTCCTATGTATGATGATATCAGGATTGCAGGTACTTTCGAGATCCAGGCGACCGTGAGTGACGATTCCCTGACTTATTCCGCTTACAGTTACTATCCTACCACCTATGCCTGCATAGCAGAGGAGGCTGCAGGTCTTGACTGCTATCCTAATGGCCAGGCATATATCATAGACCGCGACAGTGGCAACCTGATCACATATAATACTATCAATCGTGAGGTCTCTTATAACATGTCAGAGGTGAACAACACTGCCAATCTCAAGTCTGGCTGGTATCTGTTCAAGTATTTCTCTGAGGATATCTCCCATAACCTTGAGGAGGTCAAGCAGTATCGTGTCTTCATAGACTCTGATCCTCCGAATATTGTCCTGACCCTATCAAACAGGTCTTGGGAGGACCGTGCTGATGTCTGGCTGACTAATCTGAGCCTTAACATGCGTGTAGTGCCTGTCTATCCTCTGGATGATCAGAATGCCTTCTGTAATGCTAAGCTTTATCTGGGCAACTATTCTATCTTCCCTCTTCAGGACATCCTGAACGAGTACAATAACACCTGGGACCGGATGTATGACCGCCTGTTCGATGATTATTACACCTTCTGGTACAACTGCGTCGATGATGTCGGTAATATAGCTGAGAATTGGGTCGAGATAATCATTGACAATGACCGGTCCATCACCAGTCCTAAACCTCATGGGACTGTCAATACCAGCACCAACACTCTGCAGGTCCAGACAGGTACCAATGCTGAGTGCCGTTATTTCGAGTCCACCGCTCCTGTGCCTGCTTATGAGAACAGTTCTGTCTCTCCTGAGGCATTTGAGGCCATGCAGAAGTTTGATTTCACCGGCTCTCCTGAGAATCCTACAAATATCCACCAGGCTTATGTGACGCTTCCTTATGGTTATCATCGTTTCTATGTTAAATGTCATATGTTCGCTGATCAGACCTATGTCGGTAACAATGCTGACCAGATAAGGTTTGCCGTCGACAATGAGCCTCCTACAACCACCTGGTCTGCGAACAAGCCGCTGTATAACAACTGGTACAGCGACAACATCTATGTCAAGCTTACCTGCGATGATTCTGTGATCTATGGCCAGGGCACCCAGTGGCAGTTCGGTTGTGACCTGACCTTTTACTGTATCGGCACTGACTGTGCTGATTATGATGAATGGCATCTTTATACTGATGATATCCACATCACCAAGACCACTAACATATCCTTCTACTCGCTTGATATGGGCGGCAATAAGGAATCTGTGAAGAAGAATGTCTTGTTCCAGATCGACAAGGATCCTGCGAATGTGTCAATTGACATAATGGATGGTGCTGCAGAAGCCAGCGTCATTGTCCTCGATAAGGTCTTCAAGATACGTCTGCGCTCTACTAAGCCCTTGATGAGCCCTATGATTGAGTATCCTCAGGTGCAGTTCTATTCTGAGCCTCAGAAGTTCGCTGGTCTGGTCGATATGCTTCCGACAGAGAACGCCAGCCTTTGGGAGGGCGTCTTCCGCCTTGATGATATAAACGCCAACCGTAACTTTGAGGGCATTTTGACATTTGAGGCTACTGGTCATGATTTCCATAATGTTGGTTTCTTCAATTCAAAAGTGATACTGATAGATACGAAGCCTCCGAACATGCCTATCATCGAACCTTCTCTTGAGAGTCCGACTCCTGACAGTTCAGAATATCAGAACATGCCTTACCCTGTGCATTGGGTGGATGGTGTGTATTATACAAATAAGAAATTCCTCAAGGTAACAGGGTATACTGATGAGCTGCTTGATGTGATCGGTGTCTCCACGACGGATAATATCGATATCCAGATACCTTACACCCAGGGAAATTTCAGCGGTTATCTTCTCCAGCAGAACATGTCTAAGGGCTGTTGTGTCGGTGCTACTGGCTGTGCCAGGGCCTTGACCAGCGACCAGTGTCCCCCTCTATCCTCTTACGTGGGCGATAAGTCTTGCGAGGAGATAACTTCATGTGACGTTGTCGCCTGTTGCCATAACCGCACTGGCGTCCCAAGGTCTACTTTCAGGGCTACGTGCGAAGCCATCACGCCTCCGGCAACCATGCATTTCATCTCTCAGTTCAACCCGACTCCTTACTCGAAAGAGGGCCAGGCCAATGTCCTCTGCGGTAATGTCTTCACCTGTAATTATGTCTCTTGTGAGGGTCCTAATCCCCTTACCTGTGAGTGCGGCACCTCTCTGACCTCTGCTGCCAATCCTTATTGCTGTGGTCTTGACAATACAGTCTTTGCGACTACAGAGCAATGTCGTGCAAGCACCTCTTGTGCAGCTGCTGCCGAGGAAGTGATCCCCATAACGCAGACCTTCATCCATAGTGATAATGTCATCTCTGGTTTTGAAGGCGGTCATGAGATAAGGATTGCCGGCGACATCAGGAACAAGGTCACTTCTGATGATTTCTTTGGCCTCGATGTTGAACAGACGACTATGGGTCCGAGGAAGGAGTATGGCTCTTATGGCCTTTTCTTTGACATCACCTCTCTCCAGTACCATGGTGGTGATGATCGTTATACCTCGGTATTTGTCTATCAGCCTCTGCCTGAGACCCTCGCATCAGATAGGGAAATATACTTCTATGACAAGGAGACTCCTAAGTTCTGGTTCGGTCTCGACATAGTCCTCAGTCCTCTTAAGAACACGACTTTCTATATGAAGGCCTTTGACGCTGCTTTGAATCTTGTCCGTTATCCTCCCATAACACAGATACCATCGAGGCTTACGTTCTTCTACGATCCGTTCCCTCCGAGGGTGATCGCCCACAAGCCTATTGGCGGCTCTACAGCCTTGAATACTTTCGATTTCAGTATCAGCATCCTTGAGGGTTCTCAGGAGTCTGGTCTTGACATCAATAATACCCGTTTCATGATAAATGGCGAACTGGTGGATTTCACTGTAGAGATCAACAGGGACCAGGAACCTGTGCTTTACAAACTGATATATCCTGCCGCAGGTCTTTCAGATGGCACTTATGAGGTCGTCGTCGATGCACCAGATATAGCTACCAACAAGTTGAATGAGGCTACTGTATCCGCCAACTGGACTGTCGTTGTCGATCAGTCTCTCCCATATGATCCTGACTTGACCTTCACTGCGCCTTCAGGCTGCCGCCAGGGGCAAAGCCTTGGATTCGAGGATGATATCAGGTGGTACTGCAAGGAATCTCCTGATTTCTCCATAGATTTCAGGCAGGAATGGAGCAATGTAACTATCTATGATACTATCATGGAATCCACGCCTACTACGGGCGATGCTGCAACTTGCACCGCCTCAGAATACAATCTGTTCGACTGCATCTTCAACTCAGAGAAAGGCACCGAGCTTCCTGCTTTCTGGACTGATTATGGCATCATGATCCAGGCTTTCAAGACCCTTGATGACGGTACGACAAGCAATACAGGGACTTATGGTCCTTATCCTTTCACGGTTGACAATATCGCTCCTGTGTTCACAATGAATGTNNGAACAGACCGTCTTTTCATCCAGCACCGGCACCATGTTCAATTTTGTCTGGCAGGTCCCTGACTTCCGCAAGGATCAGGGTGTCGAAGGCGATCAGACCCTGACTGTCAGGGTAGAGGATTTCGCAGGTAACTATGATACTATCCAGTTTGATGTATTCCTTGACCTTACTCCGCCATCTATAACTAATATTGACATCAACATATCGAACACGATACATATTGCTGGCGAGGCTTTCACTGCCAATCCTAACGTCACTATCTGCGGCACTTTCTTTGATGATGATGTAAGTGCTGTCTGGGTGGTGCCTGGAGACTACAACGAGACCACCCAGACCTTCGGCGACAAGAAGTACGGTGTGATCCAGGAAGAAGATGGGGATCTTGGTTTCTGTGTAGAGGTTGTGCTTTATGATCCGTCAGCAGGAGGCCCTATAGAGCCTTTCATGTACAATGAGATGCTCATCTCGCAGATAAATGACATGGTGATATTTGTCCAGGATGAAGCAGGCCATGTGAGCTCTAAGCCTCTCAGGGTCTATCGTGACGTCGCTCCACCTATGAGTCCGAGATTCACTCTTTCCGCAGGTAGCAGCGGCACATGACCGCATGATCACGCGCAGCGCAAAACACGCAAAGGATCACGGAAGATTCACTGGATTTGACCGTAAACAATGAACAATGAGAAAACCATCATTTTTGCCAATCCTTGTAATCCTTTTAGCTCTTCTTGTGAGTCTTGTCTCTGCTGAGACCATCCAGGATGTCTTTCCAAGGGTGACTGCTGAATTTGGCGAGATGGTCAGTATCCCTGCAGGCAGCGTGTTTTTCCTGAACACAGTCACTGGTCAGGCCATCCCTGCGAAGTATCCTCCCTGGACTATTTTTCAGCCTGGTTCTTACAAGTATTCTTTTGAACCCTCTGCCGCGCTCCCTAACGGGAATTATGAGTTTGTGCTGATAGCTAAGGATCCTGTTGGCAATTCTCAGGAGTTCCGTTACTCCTTCAATGTCCTTGTCCCTGAGACCATGATAATCCTCATGGCTCCGAACAGCATAGGCTATTCGAAAGCCACTCCCTTCAACGTGACTGTCTTCACGAACAAAATCTCTACTTGCAAATACTCTGGTGTCGCTCTCTCTGGTTTCAATGACATCAAGGGGAAACTCTTTGATATAACTGGTAATGAGACCAGCCATGACAAGGTGGCTTTCCACATAATCAAGACCTATGATGTGAAGCCTGATTTCCCTAAGCGCCTCTATGTTGTCTGTAATGATCGTGATGGACGTGATGTCTTCAAGGATTTCCTGATGCACACTGATCCTAATCCTCCGACGATAGATGCCCTTTTCACACCTTCTCCTGTTGCTGAGTATCCTGAGACAGGCCCTCTTTCCTCTACATTGAGAGTCTTCGGAAGTGAGCCTGTGCAGTGTCGTTACACCCCTAACATCAACCACACCTATCAGGACATGATTGTCTTCCCTGGCTTTGATACCTCTTCTCTTGAGGCTTTCCAGACTATCAACGAAGCGACAATTGGGTTCCCAGAAGACACTGTGAAATCTACCTTCACCTATTATGTCCAGTGTGAGGACCGTGCTGGTCATCTCTCTCCGAAGCTGGAGAAGAAGATTGATGTCGACCTTACTCTCGGGCTTTCCATCCGTGTCAACAGCCCGGCAAAGTTCTCCCAGGATACTGCTGTCCTGTTGAATGTCACGACGAACAAGCGTTCATACTGCATGTACACAGGTAACACCGGAAGTGACCCGACTTCCTTTACCGATCCTGATGCTGCCCTATCGACAGACATCGATAATCTTGACAGGACGCATTTCAAGGACCTTGGCGTCAGGAGTTCTGGGAACTACACAGTGACTGTCCTCTGTATCGTCCCTGAAGGTGTAGGCTTCGAGGCTCAGGAAGGCCAGTTGACCTATACATTCATCATAGATACTAACCCTCCCGCCGCCCCTGTGGTGAATGCTCTTTCCCCGATATGTGACAATGTCTTGACTGCTGGTTTCTTTGCGACAGACAGCCAATCAGGAATCTCTCATTATAACTGGATGGTCGGTGGTGCTGGCGAGGTCTTCAATAATGGTACGTCAGAGAGCGGCAACGTATCCGTCTCAAATTATGCCAGTGGCGCCTCTCTCAACCTTACTGCTGACATGACTTATGTATTTTCAGTCACTGCTGTCGACGGTGCT
>DUGW01000206.1 GCA_013331125.1 Candidatus Woesearchaeota archaeon
GGGCTCTCAAGATAATTGATTGGGGTGTGGCGAGGGACACAGATGTCCCTATCGAGTCTTATGCTGTCAGCGCGGCCTGCACCCTCGAGTTCATCGACGAGGCCTGGTTCTGCAATGGAGGGCATCCAAGTCTCGAGTCCGACATGTACGCTGCCTGCTGGTGCCTGATGCAGGAGATTAAGGTCGAGGCCGACGAGGCCTTGGACCGCGAGAAGGAGCGTCTTCGCGACGAGACTGAAAGACAGCAGAAAAGGTTCCAGGACATAACATCAGTCCTCGGCCAGGATGTCAGCAGGAAGAGTTTCACAGACAGTTTAGTGAAGGTTGGCAAGAGCTATCGTTGGAAATATCAGGAGCTTGCCCTGTCCTACAGCCCTGCCGACGCTGAACAGATATTCTCATACCTTGGGAAGAAGAAGGCCATCGAAGAGGACAGCAGGGACATAATGAAGATGGTCGGTCTCGACGAGAGACGCAAAGCCCTGAATGGAGAGAGAGATGTCCTCAAGGAAAGGTTTGATTATGGTCTCCAGATGCTTGTCACAGGCAGTCCTGATTTTGATTTCGATGAATTCATCGAGACATGCGCTGAAAGGGATGGGCAGCTTGGCTGGCTCTTCGAGGATGTCTTCATGACCTATGAAGACCATGAGCTCGACGAGCTTCACACTCTCAGGCAAGATACCGGAAGGTGGAAGGACTTCGCGACGCGTTGGGACAAGCTGCGTCACATAGCCGAGGATACTATGACCAGCAATTATCTTCCTAAGGGAGGGAATGCTCCTGTCAACAATCTCTTTCAGGCATGGAACATGCTCACCATGCATATCCCTTTGATGCGTTGGCTCAACATGTCTCCTCCAGGCAAGAGGACTTACTCGAAGACAGGTGAGGAGATCCGTCTTTATCATGACTGTACGCAGCAGATCGGTGAGAGGCTTGATGAGGTCAGGGCTCTTCCTGAAGAGCAGAGACTTGATGCTCTTGTTGAAATGCTCAACGTGCTTCCTAGTGGTGCTGAAGAGTACAGGCGCAACCTTGTTGAGGCTCTGGAAGTTGATGCTGAATCCTCAAATAAGATATGGGCCGATGTCCTCACCACAGGCTACCCGATTTATGATATACCTAGGCTTGGCAGAGGATTAAAGCAAGTAGCTGACTATGTCACTGCTAAGGATGCGGAGGCTGATGATAACAGACAGGCTCTTGATAGAGAGACTGCTGCCAGGGATATCCAGCAATACCTCCATGACATGATAGATGCCTACATGAAGCCTCCTTTAGAGATAATCAATAATTATCATGACAAGACCTTTGAGATGCTTATCGAGATGATTGATTCAGGCATCCTTCAGATGCGCCGTAGGGTGCCGGGTCTGGTGTATGCCGGTCTCAGGAAGCCTGCTGAGCGCTTCTCCCTTGCCAGAGGAACTCCTGAAGTGAGCCTGACACCCCTGAAGTTCCTGGCCAAGTTCATGGATTTCTACGCCCAACCTGAGCGCTACGGCCAAGGTGATGTATCAAATAATAGATGGATAGTCACAGAGCCAGAACACGCAAAATTGACAGATTTGTAGAAATAATCCCTGCAACAATTTACAAAAAACGATAAAAACAAACCACAGACCACCTTATGCAAAATTAACTACCAACACATTTATATACCCCTTCCACCATACTATACTGTATAACTCGAAAGGGTGTTTGATATGGATATGCAACTACAAAATCAAACTTACGAAAAACCTACTCCGGCAGGAGCAGACATCATAGGCTTTGGTATGGCCTCTAAACAGGCTGCCAGGGACATTATGGGTTCTGCTGCTGACAACTTGAGAGGCTCTTATATGGAGACTATGGCCGATCTTTCAGCCATTGAGGAGGACATCAGTGCCCTAGAGGTCGAGATGAGTGATCTGACCTCAAGGCTTGTACAGAATCCTCATGACAGGGCCGCCCAGAGGAGCCTTATGGAGAGCAGGCAGATGTATGCAGGTCTTCAGGAAGACAGGCAGTATTTCCAGCAGCATGCAGACAGCCTCCAGAAGGAGTATGATGCCAGAAGCCAGGTGACTGCAAAAGCAGGCCTGACCCTTGATTCTTATATCAAGGCGGCATAAATCTTCTTTCTTTTTAATAGAAATCAAAAACATTCTTTTTTTACAAAAACCGAATCAGACTTAGGATCATTTTCCTAACATACCAAGCACCGCTTGTTGGGGGGCATTTGTTCTTATCGCGTATGGACTGAAATGTGTCCTTGATACTATATACCCTTGTTTCTTCAGACCCTCGAACACAGTCTCGAACCTTGGGCATTCCACCCCCTTCTTCTTGCACAACGCGTGTATGTCAAAGAACCCGAACACATCTATCTTTGCTTCATCCTTCATGATCCCCAGAAAATTATGGTCAAGATCATATTTCAGTTCCAATGATAGGTCATACATCTTAGCCACAAGTTCAGCATCCCAGAGCGCTCCTAGCCATAATGGTCCTGTCTCTTCATGCATCCCGTGCTGTCGTATCACATTGTCTACCTTCTCTTTTCCTTTCTCTGCCCTGAAGAATATCCTCATGTAGTGGTCTTTTGAGTAAGAGAATATCGGCACCAATGCCTTGTCATACTGCGCTGCTATCAGCTGGCATTTCCTTATCAGTATCCTGAGTCCTGTCTCGTGCATGAGGTAATCCCTTCGAGGCACTGCCCAGTATTTTCTCTTGCACGCATTTATGAAAGTGCCTGACAATGCTGAGGTGTCTGTCGCCGTGACTGCGAGTATCCCGTTGCGTGCCAGCCTTCTGCATGCAGCGTCGAGGAACGGGTTCGGTGTCCCGAAAGGATCCACATCGATGTAATCATAACCTGTTGACGAGAGCAGCAATGCGTTCGCATCCCTGTTCTCCAGCACAACGCGCTCACCATCTGCAGATATCTTGTTGAGTCCAAGGTTCTCTTTTATCTTTCCGAAACTTTCCTCGTCCTTGTCGTTTATCGTTATGTGTCTGACCATATTTTCTGGCAGCTCAAGCAGGAACCTGATGCTTCTCACCCCGCTTCCCGCAAGCGGATCACATATCTGCATCCCTTCCCTGTCAAGTGCCTTAAGCAGAAGCACACTTATGTCTCTGTTGAATTTCATCACGGGGTTGTAGAACACTGGCAGGTCTGCGCTTATCTTCTCTCCCACAGGGACCTTCAGTCTTGCAGGGCCTTCTGTTATCTCCTGGAACATGTGATTTGGGAATAAGTGTGTCTATATATTATTAATGATGTAATCGCGCAAAGCCAGGCCAACCCAAACCTTTTTAAACTCCAATACCGTAAGAATCACGCAGGGGAGCAATAACAACAATACGCTTGATATAAGAACAAGTGGGGGTGTTTAGTAAATGAAGAAATCTATTCTAGCTTTATTGGCGATACTTGTCATCGCTATGTTTGTAGTTGCAGGCTGCGGCGGCCAGAAGGCTTCTGCTCCGGATGATGAGCCTGCGCCAGTGCCTAAGAAGACAGCACCTTCTCCAGCGCCTGAGCCTGAAGAAGAGACGCAGATGGCAAAGCCTGAACCAAAAGCTGCTCCAGAACCTGAAGCAGCTCCGGAACCTGCGCCTACGAAAGCTGTCTCCAAGAAGGTAGCTGAGCTTCTCAAGAAACATAGCAGGGTCACAAGCATGAACTATCTCTATCAGGACAGGTTGAACGNNCTTGAGGAGATCGACAATGATGTCTTCATCAGCAAGGTCTATCTGGATACATCAAGCAAGTCAGCCAAGGCATACTGCGAGTCAAAGGTCTACAGGTGCAAGGATCCTAACCAGGCCCTTGATGTGACTTTTGCGAAGTACAAGCACAAGACTCCTCTTGAATGGATCAAGGAAGTGACCTATGCAGAGAGTGCCGGCGAGGAGACCATGCAGCAGAGGCTCACTGTCAAGATAACCTATGAAGAGGATGGCAAGCAGGTCAGCATGTGGGTCGATGATTATTATGGAATCCCTATGCGTGTCGAGATCAAGGATGGCAGTGATGTGAAGAAGTATATCTTCGAGGACCTTGCCATAAACGCAGTGTCTGACTCTGATATTACGCATCAGCTTATAACTGAGACGTATAAGGACTGATCGACCGGTTTTTGCTTGTCAAAACCGACAATTTTTTATCTTCTCTTTTTTTCTCCTTCTTTTATGCCAGAACATCTCAAAGAGACATTGCATATCCTGAACGCCAGGGAGAAGAAGCCTATCCTTAAGGCCATCTCTGACCAGTGGGGTGTCGACTTCAGGCCTGAGGTCATGCTGATGTCCAACAAGAACAAGGTCTATATTACCACTCCTGAGCTCAACCAGGTCGAGTGGCACAAGTACAAGGTCGATGGTGTCGGTCTTTACATCGCCAGGATGGAGAATGAGGTCCGTCTTTCCATTGAGGGTGCCCAGCTCATCGGCCCTCTTGCCAAGAAGAACGTCGTGACAGTCACTGACGAAGAGACCAGGACCTGGTTCCGTGGCGAGGATATTGCTGTAGAAGATGACCGCCTCAAAGGGCTCTCAGGTTATGTGATACTCAGGAACAAGGATGATTTTCTCGGGTCCGGGAAGGTCTCCGGAGGGAAGATCCTTAATTTTGTCCCTAAAGGCCGCAGGATCACTTCGCAGATCTGAGATTGGATGCCGATCGGTCTTTCTCGGCGCAATCAATCACCGCAGCAACCATCTCCTTCTGACAGGTATTCTTCCATCGATTCGTAGATGCGTTTGCCTTCCAGATCAGGTCGTAGGACCTCTTGCGGCGTGACATGCAGTTTTCCATTCTCATCCACATGGACCTTGTAAGAGGCAAAAGGACTTCCATCAGCGATCTGATGTCTTTCCTCCGTGGATTTTCTTGTGAAAGGCTCTCCTATCTTGGTCCTTAATCTGCTTGTCACGTGGTTCGCATATATCCTTGGCGTCAGTATTATCGCATCGGGCAGCTCTCTGTAGTCTGGCCTTACGCCTCCGACGACCACACAGGTTATCCCTTCGATGTCTCCGCGGGAGGTGACGAACCCGATGTAATCATCGAATATCGTGTTGACCAGGTCGTCGATCTCTAGCTGGAGTTGTCTCTCTTCATCTGAGTACCGCTTCACAGCATCTAATCTTGCCAGCATGTCTGCAGGTATCCGGTAGAGTCCGGCATCCCTGTTTGTCCTGTTTGTGAAGAATAGGACTACATCATCTACGACACCATCTATACCTATCGGTCCTTTACCGCGGTGTATCCGGATGTCGTCGAGGCGGGCTTCCACTCTCTTGAGCCTTTCTCGGCCCTCTTGGATCAATTGGTCCATTGTTCTGTCTGTCATTTTGTTCACCTTGATTGACAATCATAGCATTGCGGCTTGAGTTTTCTTCTCACAGCCTTCCTTAAAAGGTCGAAGACCAGTAGTTGGTCGTCCGTCCATTCTCTGGCTATCCTCTCTGTGTCTTTCTCCTCCTTGAACTGATGGAATATCGGACTGTTAGGGTTGTTCTCCTCGTCATATGTTCTGCGTGACTTGATCTGTCCTTCTAGTGCAATCTCGTGTAGCTGCGGATAATTGTCCCTTGATCTGGCTCTTGAAGTGTCGCTTGAAGGTTTCGGAGGCATTTTTACCTGGGGTTCTGTGCCTGTAAGTATCGTGAAATTCCCGCTCTCGTCCTCTACGGCTCTGACTATCATATCAAAATGCAGACATCGGTATTCTGCCTGGCTTCCATCTTCTCCCCGACGTAGTTTCGGGTAGTCGACATAGTTGTCTGTCTTGCCTCTTTCATCAAGGTCTCTCTTGAACCGTATCTCGAAAGGTGACTTGGCCCTTATATAATCCAAAAGAATGAAATGCATTTGGTCCTCATATGAGCCTTTGCCCTTGTCTAGCTGGCCACCATATCTCTCCCTGACTTCATGTTTCAGGGTCTTCTCATCCTTGGCTTCCAGGTCGCTTATGTCAAAAAGGACATAGAATGCTACCCAGTCAAAGACGCTTCTTGAGTCAGGGTCAAAGATTGCCTCTGTGAGTTTCTCTGCCCATCTTCCTGATCCTTTCTCTCTTGACGAGAGCGCAGCGATTATCGGATGGGATGCTGGTCTGATGATGTTTGAGCTGTTTAATATCTTCAGCAATCCCCCACAGTCCCCACACTGTCTTGGATAGAGTGAAGCGCTTGAATCCTTCGCTAGGTATTGGTCTGCACCGCCTTCTAGAAGCAGGCTTTTTGTTATATGTTCAAGCACTGGCTGTTCATTGACATGTGTCTTTCTTCTTCCCATCCTGTCTGCTGCCCTCTCTGCCTTTGATGTGCATGAAGGACAGACTGAACGGACAACAAGGCTTCTGTCGGCTTGTCCTGGTATCAGCAGTTCTCTCATATGGTTCATTACTGCTTCCAGCACCATCCCATTCCTATGGATGTCTTGCTTGACCTCTTCTCTTATCTTCTTTATCTTTCCATAGGCTGGGAACACAACTTCCATTAGTCTCTGGCTTAACTCTGCCTCGCTGGAGGCATCTATCGTTCTCCTTAGCTGGTGTACCAGATTTTTCAAGTCTCCATCTCTCACAAGCAGGTCTATAGAATCCATAGTCTGAAGCCTGAATCAACCATTTATAAATTTTTCGAAAGTAACGACTATTCAGTGATTAAAAATTTCAAGAACGCGATGCCAGACAGCATCATAACGCATCCTGATCAAACCTGGTGAAAGGCCTTGTATCAGTAGATACCTTCCTTTTCAGGCATCCTTGATAGAATTCAAAAGAATTCTGAGGCACCGCCATCAGGAGCCTTTGTGCCTCCCAGTATGAGACATCAGTCCCGTCAAGTGCACCCCTATGGTCTACAGGGTCAGGTTTGAACTTGACTATTATCCCCTGGAAATGACCGCCCCGCAGCTGGTCCAGGCCGAATCTCTCTACCAGAAGATCCCTCATCTGTGAGAATGAGTACTCACGCAGGTTTGTGACCCCTATCTTCAGAATTGCGTAGGATAGCTGCTCCACCCCCTCAGCGACATCATAAGGTCTGAAGAGTTTCTGCACCCCTTCTACGCCAAGAGGCACTGCTTCTGCAGGCAGCTTTAGAAGGATATACATGACACTCCTATCCGGCAGATCCGCGTGTTTCCTCCGCACTCCCCTGCGCGGGATGTATGCAAGGCTGCCCAGGTTGGCTGCGCATTGCAGGAAATGGTTGTTCCGGCTCTGGTCCTCAAAGAATTCTGGTCCTTTATCAGAGAGTCTATGCTCAAGTCTGTTCGTATACCCCTCGTCTGCTAAAGAGTTATTCCCCATTCCAGTGCATAATATATGTTCTTTCTGGTATAAAAACTTATGCATAAGCATTTTTATATTGATGAAGGAACGCGAGGAAGGAAAGAAAAAGTCACAACCGGCACTCGCCTACCCACATAGAATTAGATGCTCACTTGGATAGGTTCCAGACCTGATCTCCTACATGGTGGATGTTCAGGACCATCTTTCCTGCCTCCATCTCTATCATCTCTTCTTTTGAGAAGAGGCTCTCGCCGACTGCCAATGGCTTGTTGTGTGTCTCATCGACCACTGCGACAAGGTCTCCTTCCTTCACATCGGGATCCACCCCGACGATGCCTGGCCTCATGATGTCAGCACCCTTGACCACGAACGGCACTGCTCCCATGTTGACCTCCACCTTCTTGAGGAAGTTCTGCTTCAGCAGAAGATGCAGTGTAGGCACAAGTTTATTCTCATGATAGAAGAAAAGTATGATGTCTTCGCTCATCACGTATTCATCATCCAGCATGAATACGCTGTTCGACTTGTCGAAGAACTCCTCGATCCCATAGAGCTGCTTTAGCTCTTTGTTCAGCTCCTTGATGTCTTTCTTGCTCAGTGTCTGTTGTTTCATTTTTCCAATAGTCCGCATAGATCATTTAAATCATTTATGCTATGGTCGACATAATCATACTGTTTTCCGTCGTTTCCCCAGGGGCCATGTCTCATCCATATTGTCTTCATGCCCAGCTCCTTCGCGAGCACAAGGTCTGCCCAAGGTTTGTCTCCTATCATCACGCAGTCCCTTCCCTTGACCCCGAACCTCTTGAAGACCTTCTCATACATCTTCCTGCTTGGCTTGTTCTGTCCGACGTCATCACCGGTTATGATATAGTCGAAACTCTTCTCCATGCCGAGCATACGCACCCGTTCGATCTTTATCGGTTTTGGTCCGTCTGAGTCTGACATCATCACGACGTGATATCTCTTCCTCAGTTCCGCGACGGCTTGCTTGGCTCCTGGTAAGAGTGCAGCACCCTCATTGGTGTGCTTCCAGTACAGCCTCACGTATTCGTCAATCTCTGCTTTTGAGACTTTAAGACCTGCGCGTCTGAAGAATTCCGGGAACCACTTCCTCCTGTCAAAACTCTCGGGATTTCCTCCGATGCCTCTGATGACATTCTCATGATCGATATCCTCGAGGATCCTTACTGTCGTATCAGGATAGAGTCCGTACTTCTTCAGGAAGACCTCTGCTAATTTCTCATATGCGTTGAATTTTCCTCTGTCGAAATCTTCCAGAGTCCCGTCGAGATCGAATATTATCACCTTATACACAGGCTCGACCACGACCGTCATCTCCTGGCCAGGGGTCTGCATCTTCTCGATCATCCTTCGGTCGAGCATCTTTGATGATTTGGTTGCATCGGTCCCGAGCGTCCTTTCACTCTCGAAATTCCCCAACCTTATCACGATCTCATGGTCGCTGGAGAAATCCCTGTTCGCCTTGAACTCAGTCTCATCAGTCAGGCCCGCAACCTGGAGTCTCACCCTCAGTCTTCCATACTGCTTTGCCATCTCTGATATCTTTGTTCCAGAGAAATCCGCCCCCACCGCGATTATGCAGTTGCCTCTCTCGCTAACACCCTTATCCTTGGTTATCTCTAGCGTGTTCATGTGAGTTCCAAGGATGTTTGGATGCCCGTATGCCTTGAATGAGTATGTTTTTGATGCCATCAGTATTCCCAGGGTATTCCCACATCTTTATGTTTTCTTTATGTTTTCTTTATGTTTTTAAAGGTTTATACCCAAAGGGACCATCAAACCCGACCAAAAATAATGAAAAATCAGGGCCTATTTTTGAGGAATTACAGAAAAATATATAAATATCAATAGTAATGTAAAAATTATGTCCGAAGGAAAAAGAAAGGAAGAGTTATCTGACCCATCCGACCAGATAGAGGATACAGAAGAGAATCTCAATAACGGCAACTCTCCTCTGAAGCTCGACAACAAGGACAAAGAGATCCTTCGTCTTCTGAATGAGAATGCCAGGCTGACTTCAAAGTCTATCGGCCAGGCGACTAATATCTCTCGTGAGGTCGCTGATTACCGCATCAAGCGCCTGATGAAGAATGGCCTCATATCTGGCTACATCACTCTTGTGTCTGACCGTAAGCTCGGCTACGAGACATACCTCATACTTCTTCAGCTGCAGAGCTATACAAAGGACGATGAGCAGAGGATCATCGATTACCTGAAGAACCACCCTTATTCCAAATGGGTCCTTAAATGCTCAGGTGACTGGGATATCCAGTTGGTCATCGTCGCCAAGAACAAGAATCATCTGGCCAAGATCATCGATGAGATCGATAACTTCTGCGGTAAGAACCTGCGCAAGATTGACCTTACAATAATCATAAACCTGCTTGTCGGTGAGAACCTTACGTTCCTCATGCCAAAGAAAGGCAAGGACATCAAGACTCTCCCTCCTATCGAGAAGGAGATCTCTTATGCTATCGCTGACATCGATGACAAGGACAAGAAGCTGCTGAAGGCGATATCGACGGATGCCCGTGCGCCTATCGTCAAGATCTCGCAGGATGTCGGGCTTAGCGCTGACGCCACCAACCTACGTCTGAAGAAGCTCCAGAAGATAGGCGTCATCAAGAAGTTCCAGACTGTCGTCGACCAGTCAAAGCTTAACTACCTGCTCTACTCGGTCTTCATGAAGATCAACAATTACTCTCCGCACAGGGAGTCTCAGATAAGGACTTTTTTCCATTCACTGCCTGACATCACTTTCGCAGAGCGTATACTTGGCAATTGGGATATGCGTCTCCAGATTTCGTGCGCGACTCCTCAGGAGCTTGAGACCATCCTCCAGAAGGTGAGGGAGTTCCTCAGCGCCGACCTTAAGTATTACAACTCCGCATTGATGCTCAAGGAGTTCAAGAGGGTCTCGTATCCTAAGGGCATGATGCAGGAATGAACCTGACCGGATAAGCAAGCGACTGGATAGACAAGATTGATGCCCGGTCATTGACCCGTCCTGACGACGGAAGATGCACAAGAAAAAGAGGGTGATTGATTGTTTCTTGAGATCATTTTTTTGATTATAGGTGTTGCCGGTGTATGGCTGAGTTCTGAGCTTGTCATCCATGCATCCCAAGTCATCGCGCATCGTCTCAAGATATCTGAATCGTTCATTGGTCTTACTGTCCTCTCGATTGGCACGACACTTCCTGAGCTCGGCACCCATATAATGTCTTCTATCGCTATCCTCCAGGGCAAGAACCTGTCTGACATCGCGGTCAGCACTAATATAGGTTCTAACATCGTCCAGATAACTGCGATCCTGGGCATAGTGGCCCTTTTCCTGAAGGTCAAGGCACATAAGGAATTCCTTGACAAGGACTATGTGGTGATGCTGGGGGCGATTGTCCTTCTCTTCATCCTTGGCCTCGACGGCAGGTACAACCGTCTTGATCGTTTCTTCCTTGTCATGCTTTACATAGTCTACCTTGCCTATCTTGGCAAGACTGAGCATTTCGTCGAGAAGATTGAGCATAATTACAAGAAGGGCAAGGTCATCCTCTTGACACTTTCGATACCTTTCGGCATCGCCCTACTGTTGGGTTCGGCCCAGCTTGCGATAATGAATGCTGACAGGATCGCCACGCTTCTTCAGGTCAAGGATACTCTCATAGGTGCCTTGGTCCTTGGCATCGGTACTGCTCTTCCTGAGCTTGCTGCTGCTCTTGTCGCTATCAAGCGCGGATCTACTGAGATGTCTATCG
>DUGW01000001.1 GCA_013331125.1 Candidatus Woesearchaeota archaeon
TTGATTTGCAACAACAAAAATCTAGGATCGCAGGCTTTAAACAGTTGCTGGATGGACCTCATGTGACGTATCCTGATATCTCTCCCTTTAATGTTTTTCAGAACGATGTTCGGCTGCCTAATTTACGATATTCAGAAGAGACGCGACAGACCCTTAAGGCCATCATTGACGAGTGCGAGGACTTGTTGGACTCCGCTCCTGACATCTCTGATCTGGTTTTATCGTCGAAGATGAAAAAGGAAAGAAACTTGAGATACATGGTTGAGGAACTGCCAAAAGATCCTATGGATGTTACATTTGGCAATGATTCTGGTTGTTGTATTTTTGTCCCTGAATCAACCAACGATTTGAATAATGGGATATTTGTCCCTGTGTATCTGCTTGACCTGAATATAAGGCTTTTTGCAGTTTACCGGCTTGAGAATGGCGGAGATAAGAAGCATAGGATGGGGCTTGTAGTTGCTTTCGATACTCATACTGAAAACGGAAGGAATATTCTTGCATGTAACAGTCTGGAACTTTCAGCTTATGGCGTAGCTGGAGGAAAGCCGGCGCTTTGTAAATTGACCAATTATGTGGAAGACTGGCTGATTGGCTATGCTAGAAGACACCGCTATCACGGGGTGGCAATGGGCAGCCATTCTTATAACACATCTGCTAATTTCTCTGGTCGGAAAGGAGATGTTGTGAGGCAGACATTGATTTTTAATACTGAGGGGGAAGCGCTGAATCCATTTTACAGTGATATCTTTGACTGGGATTCTGAAAATGCGTTGATGAAAACAAGGGAGAATGCTTGTTATTGGTTGGATAAAACAGATGAATGATGAAGGTGATTGATATGTCATTGAAGAATACGCTTGTCGGTATATTGGTTGCAGCTGGCTTGGCTGGCTGTTCAGGTGGCTCAGATGGTGATTCTGGTGGTGCGAGAATCCCGCCGAAGATAGAGCCTGTTGCTCCTTTGTATGCTGTTGTTGGTCGGGAGACTGACATCGGTTGTGCTGTTGGCTGCGCTAACGGCAAAAGGAATTATTGTGGCAGTCACTATCAGTCTGATACTGTGCACTTGACTGTGCGCGTGAATGGTTACGAAGCTACCAAAGATTTTGATCACAAAGGCACATCCAATGTGACAGCTCGATTCATCGATCCTGGCATCTATACTGCACATTGCATTGTGCAGTTCGGCGCAGAGTCATATGTTAGGTCCTTCGTCATCCCGGTGATAGACCTTCCTGAAGACTGGTTGGGAGCTAGACAGGCCGAAAAATAAACTCCTGTTCAGTAGCAACAAACCGTAACCTTTAAATACTTGCCCGTAATATACTTCCTATCTTGCGTTAAGAAGCTCTGGTGAAGACCCAGGATCCAGAGTATGAGGGCGCGAGGTTCAATGTGTTGAGAGGTCGCAAGGCCTTCTCTTCCTTTTCTTTTTTCGATCAAACCGTCAATTGATGATCTTCTCGATGATCCCTGAACTCTTGCCCAGCAAGACTGTCAATACGCTCGCAGAAGTCGCCAGGACGTGGAATTCTGCCTTGTACCAGCCTAATAATAGCACCATGAACAATAACCAATAAGTGGCCATGGCACAGCCTAGAAACATCGTTTTTCCAGCAACCACCATTCCTGGATGTACATAGCCATTTAGCACTGCTAACTGGCTTTTCTTGCCTTTTAGACCCCCCACTACTATCACATCGTTTTAAGCCAAGAATTGATAAAAAAGGATACTGCTTCCGCGAGGCGTGCGGAAGCAGGTCCAAACCACCCCCCAAAGAGATTATGATTGTTGATTTCGCCCAGGAAACCAACCAAAATATTACCACAACTTATCTTCCGCTGACGTCCTTTGTCAGCTTTCTTCTCATCAGGCCTGTTGTATACGTAGCTGTAACTTGTATATAAATGTTCCGTTTTTTCCCCCTCTTCCGAAATTTCCTTTACTCGATTTAGGCACTTTAAATGGCTAAAAGACCAGAATTCTTAATTTAAAATTTTTGAAAAAATCACGAAAACCCCTTCTGGAACCCTCTGACAACAAATTATATAAACCACCATTTCCTTTACTCATGTCATGGTACGCATTGAGGATCTGGAACTGCACCATCTGAGGGAGAAGGGCAACCCCTGCAAGGAATGCCTCAATTTCAAGGACTTCGGTGAGAAATGCTGGTACTTCTGGGATCGTAAGAAGCACTGCAGCCAGAGATTGAAGGTCTGACTACCTGTTCTGTTCTTTCTATACTATCATTATCTTCCTTTGGGCTTATTGCATATCCTATCCCTGCACCTATCATGATGCTCAATGCGGCTGCCACTATCCTTCTTTTCCACTCTCTTCTTCTGTAGTTCTCTCCTGCTACCACTATCTTCTTTCTGTTCTCTTCTCTTTCTTCTTCCTGTATTAACAGCGGTTCGTATCCCCATGCGCCTCCTTTCTTTGTTCCTTCAATCCGCTTTGCCATGATGTCGCATATATCTTCCCATCTCTCTCTTTCAGTCTTTTCATACCCATCGACCAGCACTTTCTTCGGATGAAGGTATGCTATGTCTCTCTGCGCGACCTGCAACCAATCTCCTCTGGCTTCTATCGGCTGCCCTACGCAGATCATCCTCTCTTTGTGTTGGTAAGGCACTGACATAACGAACCTTCCGGATCCTTGCTGCATCTTCCTCAGCACTTCTCCTATTGCCTGCACTGTCTCTTTCGTCGTGTTTGAGAAATATCTCATCACCCTCGCCGGTATCTCGTCTATCTCTTCTTTCTCGCCTGCGATCCTCACTGCGAGTTCCGGATAATCTATAACCCTTCTCTCTGCGTCGGCTACGTACGCCCTTATCTGTGATGGTATCATCATAGAGTTGGGTCCGTGCTCTCCCCATATCTCTGCCACCACCTTCTCTATCTTCTGTCCCTCGTCTTTTTTCATCTTATCACATATTGTCTTCTCTGCCCTGAAAGTATCTATGTGGTTGAATCCCATCACCTGGCATTGTCCTACATCCATGTGCCTGCTCATCTCTTCTATGAATGAGTATGTCAGCAGGTCTGTGGGGTTGGTCACGACGATGATCCTCCCTTTGTATTGTGAACGTCCGAACACAGAAGCCAGTTCGACGATTGATTCTATGTTGCCGTTGTAGAGGTGCTGTCTTGTTATCCTGTTTGGCACTCCTCCTTTCGATACCCCTGTTCTTCCTTCGAGGCAGATGATTGTTATGTCTGTGTCTTCAGCTATTTTTGATACTGGTGCATAGTCTGCATCTCTTCCCCATATGTTCCGTCGGCAGTATTCTGCAACCTTGTCTGTCTTTCCGTCCCTGTCATTGATGTACAGCTTTCTTACATCTGCGTATTCATGTATCGCTGAAGAAAGTTCAAACCCTACTGATCCGCTGACGCCCAGTCCTATCACTCCTATTTTCCAAGCCATAAGTGATAAGTTGTTTTTTTGGTTAATAACTCTTGGCCAAGAAATCCCGGATAGGTTTCATGACTTCCGGAAGAATTTACATTCTTGTTGCAAACTTTTCAAAATATCTTATCTGTCACGTAATTCTTCCAGAAAAAGCGTAAGATTGACTTGATCACTTCTTGAACGCAATCTTGATGCTGTGCATCGCGTTCATGTTCCTTATGTAGTTTGTGTGGTCCCTTGAGTTCACCAGTTTCTGTTTCTCATCCCTGACCCTGCCGAAGAATGTGGATATCCTCTCTATCATGCTCTCTTCATCGATTATCATCACATTCACGAATGCGTCCAGTGCATCCCTGGCATCTGCTACTGTGTTCTTGTCCTTTTCATACCTTTTTATCTTGCCTATCACTGCTGTGGCATCACTGACTGGTGTCTGCAGGTTGCTTGAATACATGAGGCATTTCTCTGCGCCATCATTGAAGAATATCTTGAACTCTACAGGTTCTTTCGGATGGAATTTTGCCACTTCCATCTTCAGTATATCCACTTTTATGCTTTGCATGTAAAGAATCAGTAAATAATGAGTATAAAAAGATTTTGGTTTATCTTATTTGGTCGTCCATACCTGTGCTTCTGCCTGTTCCAACAGCTCGCGCGCACCTTCAGGCGCTTCCTTCCCCTGTCTTCCCGCAAGCCATAATACAGTCTGCATCCCTGTGTATGCTTCGTAGACTCCTTCGAAGGTTCCCCTTTCCAATCCTCTCTCTGCTCTTTCTTTGTAGCGGTCAAAGATTGACTGCGGATCCTCGTTTCCTGTCAATGCGTACTCTGGGTGTAGTAATACCATCTTATTCTACCTCGTTGCCTGTTATCTCTGCGATCACTCCTGCTCTTACCAGCAANNACGAGCTGGCGTTTCTGTATTGCTCGGCTCTCGTAGGCTGCGATGCTGGTCTGGTAGAACTTCTGGACAGTCTCTAGATGTCTTTGTGGCAGACCTGTCTCTTGGGCGTATGTGTTGAACCTTTTATACTCCCTGAAGAAACCTGTCAGGTCTCCCTGTTTCAGGTAGTCCATTGACACTCTCATGAATTCAAGTGTCCTTTCTGAATGATCGTTGTCTGACATCTACTGGCCTCGGACTTCTCTTTCGAGCTGGGTAAAATTGATACCGTGCCTTCTTGCGACTTCCCTTGACTTTTCCCATGCAAGGTTGTATTCGCCTGTCCTGCCGGTTCTTTTCTCATAACTGACAATCTTCTGCATTGTGTCCCTGAGCTGGCCTGTGTATGCCTCTCTTGCGAGTGTTGCATACTTGTCTCCCAATGGCATATTTGCACCGCGTGCAAGCTGCTCAGCTTTCCATAGGTGTGGCAGTGCTGCCCAATGGCCTGCGTTCTGCATCTCTACTCGTGCCTGCTCTAGAATATCGTCTCTTATTGTTTCGTATGTTGGATTCATTCTCTCAACCTCCTTGCTTCTTTACCCTTCTTGAAAAGGCGAAGCCTGCCAACAATGCCAGCGTCAGCGCTGTGGTTGCGGCTCCTGTCCCTTTAAGATATTGTGAATCTGAAAATTTACTCGCTGAGTCCCAGGTGTATACGGCTGCAAATGTTCCAAAACCTGCTGCCGCAGCATTGCATAACTTGTTGTAGCTTCTCCTGTCAACATATACAGGGACGCCTGCATTCATGGTGGTTGCGCTTGCAGTCTCTCTTACCTGTGATAATCTCAGGAATTGGTCATATAGGTTTCGCTTGTGCGGGTCTTTCAGGACGCCGTACGCAGCAGCTACCTCTTTGAACATGGCCTCTGCGCCAGGTTCTGGGTTCCTGTCTGGATGCGTATCAAAAGCCCTTTCTTTATAGGCTTGTCTGATATCTTCCTGGCTTGCTTTTGGGCTTATATTTAAGAGTTCATACAGTGTAGCCAAAATATCACCTTCTATGAGATTTAGATATTAACAGATTTATCGCTTATATTTAAAGCTTTCGTTTTTGTTGTCACTTTAAAGTGACTACATATTGAGAAACTCCTCTGCACAGCTTAAACCCCTAAGAAAACACCATCTCAGACCACAGAAAAAACCTGCTGGAAGGTCTTATTCCCTTGTTCTCAAGAGCTCTTCATACATATCTCTCAGAAGTTCTGGACCGCCGACATCCATTTTATCCCAACCATGAGTGACTGCTCTCGGAGTCATTCCCTCTATCTCGATCGCTGCATACGCATCAAGATCTGCGGACGTTTCTTCTTCATCTTCAGGTCCAGGAAATGCCCCTCTCTCAAAGGTGTATGCCTTCCTTACTGCTTCATTGTATCTTCCAGCCAGATCATCAAGCACTCGGTGATCGATGACTTCGCTTTCATCGTATTTTGCGAACTCTGTCAGGTAAGTATAGGCAAGTTCAAGATTACCGTGCAGTATTGCCTTGTAAGCTACGATGTATGCCTGGTCAAATGCTCTTTCCATCAGTTCCTTGAAGTCTTTTGGAAGTTCTGCTCCCTCGTCCCGCGCATCAAGTTCCATATCATACATCCTTGGTAATGCCAGCGTGAACTGTCCGTCTCCTAGTTGTTTCTGTATGTCTGGTCTTGTATGCTCCCAGTTATGGTAGAAATCAGGTTCAATCTCGCAGTCTCCGTCTGTCATCACTCTCTCAAGTGCGATGGCTATTTCAGCATCCAGAGGATCCTTGGCTAATTCTTCTTCAATCAGGTATGCCAGGTCAGGTTCCGGTCTTTTCTTCTCATCGCTCATCTGTAATCTGCTCCTACCCTTTCTGCAGCCTCTGCCATCACTCTCGATATCAGGTCAGCATCTGCTCTCCTTCCTTCTACCTCTGCAGTCGCTGCCATCTGCAGGATATGTGCCATGCCTGAATAGATGTGTGCGCTCTTCGGGATGCTCTCCCTGTTGAGCCTTGCTATCTGTTCCATATTATCAATCATTGAGATTGCAGTAGTATAGTCTCCTCTGGCTATCGCTGATGCCACTTCCTCTCTGCTTGCTTCCCATATAGCGTCTCCTATGCTTCTTGTTGCCATCTGACATCTCCCCCTGATGGATATCTCTCTACCACCGTCTTTTTTTCAAGAATTAAGATAAAAAATGCAGTTAAAAAGATTTCGTACAGGTTTTTTACTCTTTCTTCTTCTTTTTCTTGGTCTTCTTGATCTCCTTCTCAAGATCGAGCTTATCCAGCAATTCCTTATACCTGTTCCTTATCGTGACCTCTGTCACTCCGGCGACATCAGCCACTTCACGCTGTGTCCTCTTCTCGCCATGTATCAATGCAGACACATAAAGTGCAGCCGCAGCGATACCTGTAGGTCCTCTTCCGGAAGTCAATTCCTGTTTCTGTGCCTTCTCGAGTATCTCGACTGCTTTTGACTGTGTTTCAGCAGAGAGTCTCAGTGAAGAGCTGAACCTTGCGATGTAATCTGCCGGGTTTGAAGGTAATATTGTGATTCCCAACTCTCTTGTCACGAACCTATAGGTCCTTCCGACTTCTTTCTTCTCGATTCCGGAAGCCTCTGACAGCTCGTCAAGTGTCCTTGGGACTTCATGTCTCCTGCATGCTGCATACAGTGAACCAGCGACCACTGATTCCATGCTTCTTCCCCTGACTAATCCTCTTNNTCAGGTAAGATGAGACCCTTTTAAGCTCAGCCAGTGCCAGCTTGAGGTTCCTCTCGATGGCTGTTGAGATCCTGTATTGCCACTTCCTCAGCCTGAAGAACTTGTTCTTGTCTTTGGAGCCGAGTTTGTACAGGTCTGCTTTCTGGCCTACCTCTGTGCCTAGTCCCTGGTCATATTGAGTGTAAGTCATGGGAGCTCCGGTCCTTCTCTTGGATTCGGATTCCTCGCTGTCGAAGTCTCTCCATTCCTGGGTGAAGTCTACCATCTTGTCCTCTACGACAAGTCCGCAGTCTTTGCAGATGACTTCTCCCTTGTCTTTATTGACGAAGAGATTTATTCCGCCGCATTCCGGGCATTTCTTTATGAATTCTTGTGGCATTTTTTTCACCTAAAACTTGTTCTTAGGTTCGCAAATTGTAGGATCTGCTTCACCTATAGGATTGTCAAGTATGAATCTACATGACACTGTCATGTAAACACCTATTTGTTTCTGTCCCACCCCAACTTGAATAATTTCGAAAACAATATAAGCAGTAACTGTCTAAATAGCGAAGTTACTACAATAGATTTAAAAGAAGGAGTGAACACGCCTATTTAAAGCTTTCGGTTTTGAGGAAAGTTTTATATAATGTGGCTACAGCCTCTCTGAAGGGGATTTAACCATGTCACAGCTGTTATCTGAAGAATTATTGAGCATTCTTGCCTGTCCTGTCTGCAAGGCAGACCTTCAGTACAATAAGGACAATACAGGCCTTTTATGCACTAAATGCGGAGCCAAGTATCCTATCACTGAGGGAATACCTGTCCTTCTTCCTCCTGAGATGCGCTGAACCCTGGTTCTGACCTGCTGAAATAATCTCCTAATAGCCTGCCTATGGGTAGTGTGCATCTTCTTTCAGAATCCAGCACTGCGTTCCAATGTCTTGTCCCATGGGATCTTGAGTCCACATATACATTCCTCTTGCACTTGTCCTCGCAGAAGCCTTCTTCTGTTGGGTTGCCTGGCTCATTGTTCCAGTATCTCATGCAGCGTTCCTTTGAATTCTTGAACTCATAATTCCTGCCAGAGCATCCCATCACAGCTCCAGCGAACAGAAGTCCTACGATCTGGATAAGTTTCATACCAACACCTCAATTACAGAAAGCGACCTAAACATAAAAATGTTCCTATAAAGAGATTTCAGTTTTCGCATGATCTTACCAAGTCATCGAGCTGGCTTTTTTTGTAAGTGTTAGGTTGTGCTCTATTGACTTCTTTTCTGAAGCATGGGTTCTTGCAGTATTCATCTTCTTTAGGGTGGTCTATTCTTACTGCGCAGACTTTTGTCGCTCTCTTTGTAGATTCATATTGGCTGAGTATCCTTGAAGTGCCGGTAGCTAGGCCTGCTAGTGCGAAAAGACCGATTATGTAATATGGCCCTTTATTGATGAAGTGTTGATATAACTTTCCCATGTCCAAGACCTGTTTAATTTGAAAAAGAAATCATTAAAAAAATTTATTCATCCTTCCTTCTTCCGCTTGCTGCGAAAGCTATCAGGCTGATTATGCCGATTATCAGCAGCACTCCCAGGACACTCAACAGTGCGATGTATGCTGGGCTGTCCTTGAAGCTTGTCTTGCCCTGTGATGTGTCTGTCGTCCTTGTCGGTGTTGCAGTCACCACGCCTCTTGGCTGTGATGCGCTTCCTGCTCCGCCGTAATAGACTGAGACATATCCTGACTGTCCGCTCTGCACTGCGTCAGATGTTGGTTGGACATTTGTTGCAGGCTGGCTTGTGGTCGTGCTCTGGGTTGTCGTGCTTGGCTTTGTGCTAGTCACGCTTGCGCCTGAATTTGAGCTTGTGGTTGTTGTGCTGCTGGAGCTTGTCGTGCTTGAGCTTGAAGAGCTGCTTGAGGAACTGCATGTCACCTGGACATCTGCAGTATCTTCGTCTGTCTTCTCGTCTCCGCCGTCATTCCAGATCTCAACCTTAACAGGGTAGCTCCCTGCTGCGATGTCTGAAGGCACCTTGAAGCTCTTCCTGTAGCTGAAGGTGTTGCAGTCTTCTGGGTCCTCATCATCCATTGCGTCGCAGTCATCCTCGTCATATGCTCCTATCTCGAACTCGATGGTGTCGAGGATGTCGAGCGCTGTGCTTGATATCTTGAGCTTTGCCTTGTCATCTCCATCCTCGCCGATGGATTTTCCGTCGACATAGATGCTGACTGTGCCTCCGCACTGCACTGTTGATGGTGATGCGTCTGCCCTGCTCAGTATGAAGTCTGAGTCTTTGCTCCTGCTCACGTCTATCGTGAATGTGAATGTGTCTGTGTGGACTCCGCCGTTGTCATCCTCGCCTTCGACAGTGATTGTCACTGTGTGCTTGCCTGTGTCTACCTCCCAGCCGAACTGGTCATCATCGAAGTCGATAGTGACATCTTCTGTCTTGTCCCCTGCGTCGATGCTGATCGTTTCAGTGTCGCCTTCGAGGTCATCTCCGTCCTCTCCGAGGCCTTCCATGATCACTTCAACATTGACATCGTCCATGTCTATGTTTGAGTCGTCATCGAACAGGTTCTCGAGTTTGATTGTCATCTCGAAATGCACTCCTGGCTTGACTTCTTCATCATCATAGTTCTCTCCTGCGTTCAATGTGTCCCATGATGCGTCGTTGAAGCTTACCCTTACCCTGTTGATGTCTAGCTTGTTGCCCATTGTCGCCTTGATGTCTGATGTGTCGGCGTGTTCGTTTGAGTTGAACCTGAGCTCTCCGATGACTGTCTGGGCGTTCCCTTTGACATCATCCGGGATCTCTGATGTGACTGTTATCACGAAACTCTGTCCGACTGCCAGTGTGCTTGGCACTGTGCCTGAGAGTGTGGAGTCTGAGTTTGATGTGCTCATTGTGACTCCTGTAAGTGTGTAGTCTCCGTTGTTCTGGACTGTCACCTGTGTCGAGACGTCATCTCCTACAGCTGTCTCTGCGTGCACTACATCAGGAAGGCTGACTGAATAGGAAGGTGCTCTTACTATGACTGTCAGTGGCACCTGTACCTGTGCACTGCCCCATGTGAATGTCGCTGTGCCTGTGTATGTGCCTGCTGCCTGGGTTGCGCCTACATTGAATGTCAGTGTCTTTGTCGCGCTAGCTCCGTATGCGATGTTCATCGTGCCTGTGCTGGAGCCGCCGAATGCCAGGGTGTTTGTCCCTGATGTCAGTGTCGATATTGAGTAGCCGACACTGTTTGCGTCATAGTTTCCTGTGTTTGTGACTGTGATGTCCTGCAGTCCTGATCCGCCCTGTGCGAGTGTCGGGCTTGTTGCCTGTCCGCTCAGTCCTGCCACCTGGTTGACTGTCAGTGTCAGTGTTGTTGAATCATAGTTGCTTGCATCATATGTTGCTGTGATAGCTCCCACATATGTTCCTGCTTTCTGTCCTGAAGGGACTGTTATGCTGACAGTGTCTGTTGACTGTCCGCCTGCAGTCAGGCTCAATGAGGAAGGTGAGAACACTACCTGGCTGCTGGATATTGTCGCAGGACCTGTGAGGTCTGATGCTGATATCGCGATGTTGCTGAGTGTGCTTGCTCCTGTGTTCTGCACAGTCATTGTTGTGCTTGTAGCAGCTCCAGGATTCGCGCTCAGAGAGACGCTTGTCTCCACTATGCTGACGCTTCCGACAGCAAGAACGCTGAATACGAGCGCTAATGCCATAAAAATCCCTATGAATAGTTTTCCCTTCATTTTGGTCCTTCCTCCAAATTCTTGAGCATGATTAAGGTTTAAATGGTATTTAGAGAGCCTAGAAACCCTTATTAAGCCGTCTAAACCCTCCAAATAGCCATATTCCCCCCGAAATATGATTGTGATATCAACCATACAGCTTATTTGCTATCCCTGGATAGTAACTCCAGATATTTAAATATTCTGGATTTGTAGTATATAATATAGAGAGAATGCAGAAAAAGACTCCAGGACCGCTCAGACCCTCTTTATAAGCCCTTTAGTCTCATCCACTTCCAGCCTTTCACCCAAGAACTTAGAGACTGTGTACACATTCGTCTTTGCATGCTTTGTCAGTTCTGAGGTCTTCATCTTGCCTCCGAACAATGCTACGAACGGTATCATGTTGTCGCACATATGCTGATCGACAGCTGCTCCTTTTTCGATCTCAGCTATCAGCTTCTTTGCAGCCTCTTCACCGACAACCTCTGCCCTTTTTCCCTTTTCGCCCAATGCGTCTGCTCCCAGCCTGATTGGGTTCATCACATCTATATCATCAGGATCCCTGCTGAATATTGCCCAGAGCACCACTCCTGTCCCTGCGCTTGCTGTTTCGCAATACTCGGTACGGATCTGTATTGGCACGTCATACTTTGCCAATGCCCTACGGGCAGCACGTTGCTGTCTCTCTGCCACTTCTGCTTCTTGGAGTTCCGACGAAGCGAAACTCACTCCCTTTATCTGCATGAGATGCCCCTGCTTCCCAAGTCTCACAGGCGGTGCCTCGTCGATGTTCTCGAGCGTGTATTTCCCTTTGACTTTCAGTTCCACTTCCCCCTGTCCCTTCGGATAGAATCCTCGTCGTACCAACTTCAACTCTATGTCTGCATACCTCTGCATCTGCGGTACAAACACTTCCTGCATGTAATCGAATGGCATGCTCCACTTCACGTCAGTGCCTCCCTTGATGTCCATGATCACCCGCGATTTCGAAAGGGCCGCCGGCACGAGGCAGCTCTGGAGCACGAGAGATATGCTCCCGGCCGTTCCAACATCGAATTCGAAGCGTCCGCCTGTGAGCTGTCCGGGCCTGAATGTGATCTCCTTCGAGCCCTGGAACAGGTTGTCCACTTCCGCGTCGCACAGGTGGGCGACCGCCTCGACGCTCGTGACATGCGAGGGCGCCAGCC
>DUGW01000221.1 GCA_013331125.1 Candidatus Woesearchaeota archaeon
TGTATAAATAGCAGGGGGTATGAATTATGTCAAGCGGTACATCTCAAGGTTCTACAGGCGAAGGCCAGGCTTCTTCAGGTACGGCCAGCCAGGGTGGAAACCAAAGCAGCAGAGGCAGGACTGTCGCTACATGGATCACAGCTGTCGCAGCTGTCGGTTGTTTGGGTTTCTTGGCCGCAAGGTCTTGCGGAGAGGCTTGCGGAGAAGAGAAGAAGGATGACGGCAGCAAGGCCGCACTCCAGCAGATAGTGAAGAACACAAAGGCAACTGCAGACAGCACAGGCAGGACTGCAGCAAACACCGCGACTGCAAACGGCCATCTCGGCAGTATCGCAGGCAGCACAAAGACAACTGCTGGCAATACTGGAGAGATCGCTGGTCACACAGGAAGCATCGACAAGAAAGTCGGAGTGGTGTCTGACAACTATTACTATTCTAAGTTTGACGTTCTCGTCGGAAAAGCAGAGAAATCGACAGGTCAGAAGATGCAGACGTGCCAGTATGACCATCTGAGACCTGAGTATCTCAAGGCATGCAGGGCAGGAGACTGCAAAGACAGGGATGCGCTTGAAGGCATGGTGGATCTGCTCAAGGAATCAAAATCAACAAGGTTCTATGCGCATAGGTTCGGCATAAAGGTCAAGGCAGACGCGTGCTGGAAGACAGTAGACGAGGCAAAGAGCCAGAAAGATGTCTACAAGCTCATGAAAGAAGACCACAGGAACATCTACAATGCTCTCAGAGGTGTCAAGAGCGGCATGAAGGCATGGACAAAATACGTCGAGGGTATTGATCACGACGAGCCTACAGTGCGTGCAGACATCGAGAGGATGAAGAGAGAGTATGGAAGGATACTCGCAGACAGGGCATCCAGGGGCGGTTACGCTGGTGGCTCTGGATCAGGGCATTCAGGAAGCGGAAGTTTCAGGCCTACCACTGTCGGTGATGGCATGATGCCAAGTATCGGCGGATCTGCACCTCCGGGAGGATATTCACCTTCTCCGATGGGAGCACCATCTATCGGTCATGTGAGACCACCAACTGCTGGCATGCGACCAAGCACAGGCTATGTTGCGCCGCCAGCGATGAGTCCGCCAAGGCCTGCTGCAAGACCTGCTCCAAGGCCAAGGCCTGCAAGCACGGGTGCACATATCTAAGTTTTCAAAGCAAAGGCTTTGAAGCTTTCAAAGCAAAGGCTTTGAAGCTTTCAAAGCAAAATATTTTCATCTTAACTTTTTTCTCGTTTTTCTTTTTGTTTTCTTTGTCTCGGCAGATTTGTCTTGTTTTTATTTTACTATTGCCAATTTTAATATGTTTTTTTTTCTAAATAAGTAAAAAATTAATCAGTAATTATTATATCTGCCTAAAACATTAGTGTCTGAGTTAGTTCGATTGCTGTCCGACGGGCGTCTACGGAGGAAGGAAATGCCGTTTCAGTGACTTCTGCCGGATCAGCAAGTATACCAAAATCCGATTCATTTTCACTCAAGTGTTTGGTGGCACAGGATTGTGAATTCTGTGCTTAGAAGACTCACAGATGGCTACTTTGCTTGGGACCGTGAAATGCCCGAATTTCACTACTAGAGAGGGCTCAAATGCTGGAAACATTTAAATAATAGCACTCCTTAGTGGTGTCAGAGTTTCCGGGGGGTGAACTGAGCTAAAAGAGGAGTTATTGCTGTCGCTTTTTAGCTATAGCTAGATTTATCATCATTAGGGGGATTGCAAAATGGTAAATGAACTTGGACTAGAGAAAGACGTTCTTAAAGAGCAGTATGCGCGTTCCAGAGGTTTAAACAGGGTTCTGGATTGGGCAAAAAGGAAGGCTGCACCTTGGGCATTAGGCACAGCAACAATGGCTGGAGCCGCAGCAGCAGGAGCACAGGATGCAGAAGCAACACCACCGACAGCTCCGCAGAAAGCACCAACCCTGACACAGATCCTTGCAGGAGTTGAGGCAGTCGCACAGAAACACGAGGTCGGCGGTGATTACCAGCTGGCACACACTCATGATCATCTCAGAGGCCTTGACGCAAATGAGAGACGAAGGGTCAAGGGACTCACAAAGACACTAGGAAGCTATGTCGACCCAGAGATGTATTACATCCTCGCAGTCAGCGGACCGACAACAGTCTCAGCCGGAAAAGATGACGTACTTGAATACACTTTCAAAAGCAATCCCCAAGTGGAAGTCAAGCACGGCGGAAGGCAGACAGTGGTCAAGGTCCTCAAGGGACAGACACTAGGAGATGCATTGAAGGACATCATCGACGGAAAGACAACAAGAAGCCCGATGTATTCATTCTTCAAGAGATGCACAGCAGCACAAAAGACCGCAGCCTGGAGTGCTATGAAGCAGGTCGCAGCAAAGTACAAGATCGATCTTTCCACCCAGAAGACAGGTATGGGTTATGAAAGGACCAGGAACGAGATGTGGTTCGCAGCATACCTAGGAGCCACTGGAGGGTTCGACGTGAACGACTTCTACAGGAAGGCACCAGCACCTGGAGGACTTGGAGCACAGGTCGGTTCAAGGCCCGCCCCTAGAAGGGTTGAGCCTGCAAGGCCAGAGCCAAGAAGGGCANNAGCAGAACCAGCAAGGCCAGAGCCTCGCCCAACACCAGCACCTGTGAAACCTGAACCAAAACCTACAGGAACAAGACTTCTCGGAGGATCGGGAAGGTTTGTCGGCGGAGGAAACAGTGACGGTTACATGCTCGGCGGAAACCTGATGTTCATAATCGGTGACCCAGACAAGGCTGATGCACCAAGAGTGCTTGCTTATGCCGACGGTCAATATGCAAAAGGACTTTTCATGCAGCGAAGACTTGCAGACGGCGCAAGAGATCTGGACACCACAGGCCTCAGACAGGCAGTGCTGGGAGCACTCATCCAGTACTCACAGCTCCTGAACAAGGACCTGAGGATCGACGTGAAAGCAGCATACCAGTTCTCTTCATCTGACCCAAGAAGGTTCAGCGCGACGACCCCTCTGACAGGAGAACTGCCAGACGGGACCACGAGGAACCCAGGATCAGAGCAGACATTCACCTTCGACAGCAAAGATATCGACCATGCAGCAGGGATCGACGCATTGATCATGTACAAGAAGCTGCTGCTGAACCTTGGTATCGGAGTCAGGCATGGAGTGTTCACTGAACAGCATACAGAGGACACAGTAGACTCTACGACAAGGGTAGAGAACATCGTCGGTGACAATTACACACAGACAACGACCGAGAACTTCACCACGACATCAAGCCTCGATGACAGGCTGAAGATGCAGGTCACGCAGATAATGTTCAAGGCACTGGCCGCTTATGCACCTGAGAAATACAGGATCGGCGGCGGTATCCTCGGAACAGTGGCGATCCAGAGACTTGCCCAGAACGGGACACTCAACTGGTCATTCGACGGCACCACAAGGAACGAGATATACGTCATGGGACAGCTGCAGACAGACCTGACAGAACCTACGTCAGGAAGCGGCCGTGAGACGCTCGGAAACGGAGCGACAGACAGCACAAGTGTCACCCTCAACCCGACACTGTTAGCAGCATATCTCGGAAAGAACTTCACGATCGATGCCATCGTGGCATTGAACCTGAAAGTCGCAGGCCCAGGAGAGACGATAAACACTGCAGCGCCTATAAGCCTTGCAGCACTCGCGCTCTTCAAGGGAGACAGATGGTATGGTGGAGCGAATGTGGTCGTCGACAGCCCAGAGGTAAGAGGAGCATTCCCGGTAGGCTATGCAAAGAACCATGCACAGCTGGAGCTGAAACTGCGGGAACAGAACTACGAAGAAGTCGCAGGCGTCCTACCGTCAGAAATGCAGACCAGGTATTTCCTGAGACAGATAGATGCACTGACACCGAACCTGGGGGGCTTTGTCCTCATGCCAGGATTCAGGCATGACCTGGTAACAGGCCAGACATACTTCGTCGGTCTTCTCGCTGCAGGCGGAAACGTCGGAAACCAAGGCTGGAAACTGGGCGGAAGCCTAAGCTATGACCAGGAGAACAACGCAGTCAGGGCATTCGCATGTCTCGGAAAAGATAAGGTCAGCGTATGCGCAGAAGGCGGAAGAGGCCAGGACCTTGCAGGAAGAGGCTATGGCTTCGGCGGAGCCACCCTGATCATAGACGAGTGAAATCATTATTTTATTTTTCATGCCTGAGACGGCAGAACAACACAGCAGAAATCATCCAAAAAATCATCAAAA